>JAPVSP010000291.1:0-6943 GCA_047519685.1 Chloroflexota bacterium | reverse complement strand
GAGGACCGCCGTCTGCTCGACGACGAGGAACGGCTCGGGTCCGAGATGACGACGGGCGAAGGGGGTGTGCTCGACGGGGACGAAGTACGGGTGCGCACCGTCGGCGCGCTCGGCGGCCAGCTCGAGCATCCGCGGCCCGAGGGCGGCGAGGATGAGCGGGACGGGTGGGTCGGGCTCCGGGGCGCCGTACAGGGCGGCGGCCATCGCGTCGAGGTAGGCGCGCATCGTCTCGACCGGCCGACCGTAGGTTCCGCCGCGGACGGCAACGGAGGGCGCGTGGCTCACCCCGATGCCCAGGACGAAGCGGCCCGGATACGCCTCGCCGAGCGTCTTGGCACCGTTGGCCATGGCCATCGGATCGTGGGCGTGGATGTTCGCGATGCCCGAAGCCACGACGAGTCGCCTGGTCGCGGCGAGCAGGATCGCCGCGTGGCTGAAGACCTCCTTGTTGCCCAGGGTCTCCGGGATCCAGACGACCGGATACGCGAGTGCCTCGAGTTCGCGCGCGGCGGCTCCGGCATCTGCGGCTGAGAGGCGCTGGAGAGCCCAGCTCCACACCCCGACCGACCCAAGCGCATGCGCCAGTCGACGGCCGCCATATGTGCCCAAGCCGCTCATTGGCAAGCTCCTGACGATCGGCCGCTGGCACGTTGGAGCCAGCCCGATCACTCACGGAAGCTTACCGGGCGGGCAGCCGGTCAGGTTCTGTTGCGGTCGGTCCGGGCCATCAAGCGGCTGGCGGTGTCATCAGGCCGGCCATCTCCTGAAGCACATCCGGCGTCGTGGCGACGAACCGAATGGGTCAGGCGCTCGGTGGCGCGTCGGTGCCCCCCATCGCAAGGTTCACGTCGTTGGGGGCAAGCGCGTCGTCGATCGCGTCGAAGTTGCCACCTTCCAGGACCTCGGTCATGAATCGGCGGACGACGGCCTTGTTCTGATCTGTCGTCGAGGTCACACGACCCCGTTCTGGGCGCAGCAGCGCCCGCCCGGAGGGTTCGGTCTCGCCACTGGCCCTGCGCGACGGTCGAGGCGACCGTATGGGGACGCCGCGCTGGCGGAAGCCCGGGCTCCCTGGCTTTCCTGCCGGTCGGCGGAGGATGCGCGCACACGCCCCGAATCGACAGCGGTCAGCAGGGGGAACGCGCCTGCCGGAACCGCGCGGCGATCGATCTCCGGGCGACGGCGCATATGGAGGCCATGACTCTCGGAGGCGGTGGCCCGATCGTGGGCCGGGCGATCATCCAGGCCCTTGGCCAGGATCAGGAAGCGGCGGCGGACGCCAGCGATGCCAGGGCCGCCCGTGCGGCGTTAGACCACGCGGAACCACGGGACGTCGAGCGAGCTTGAGTACGAAGGGGAGGCCCCATCGCGACCGCCGGCAAGGCGAGCCGCGCCACTCCGGAGACTCATCGACCGGCTGTTCGGGCGGTAAGGATCGATTCGGATCCCACTCCTGGCAGGACGCGCGGCCTCGCACACTCATCGATGCGGACCGGGCTGCTCAGGACGAGACTCGTTGGGCCCAGACGCCTGCTACCGTGGACACGTGGCCACGCAGCACGAGCGCTTTGCCCTCCGTGAGGTGACCTTCGAAGGTCTGGCGATGCCGGGCGCGACGATCGACCGCTGGCGGGACGATGGCGGACATGCGCAGTGGAGCGCTCGACTCGTGACCCGCGCGGGTCCGCTGGTCGACGAAGGGGAGCTGGCCGGACGGACCATCGATGGCCGGCTCGTCTCCGGTCATGCCCTCGTCGCGGATCGAGAGGTCGGGGCGAGCGGAAGACGGGAGGTCCTCGTCGTGTTCCATGGGTCCGGGGACCTGCACGGCCTCGGCGACCTGCCGGACTGATCGCCGGAGATCGGACCCGACCAGGGCCCGCCGGAGTGGGCGGGTTCAGTCCATCGGGCATCCGCCTCTGAAGTCATCAACATCGATCCGGTTCGGGAACGCTGTCGCGCTTCCGCGCGGCCAGTGGACGGCCGTCGCCGGGAGGACCGTTGGCCCTTGCCTCACCGGACCCCTCGGCCCAGACTCGCGACGGCTTGAGCGATGCTCGGTCTCGGTACCAGGGCCGAGCCTTCCGTCTGCCCGACACGCCGGACCGCATCGCTTCGCCGGGCCGACGTCGCCGGTGCCAAGGCCCTGCCCGTGAGGTCCACTCGGCAAGTCGGGAGTCAGGCTCCGGCTCGACCGCCGGAACCGAGGAGGCGAGGATGGCCAAGAAGAAGGACAAGAAGGCGAAGAAGGACAAGAAGGCGAAGAAGGCGCAGTCGGCGGTCACGCCGACGCCCAAGAGCACGCCCGCGTCGCCGCCGAAGGCGTAGGGGCCGATCGCCGAGGTCGAGCGATGCGGTGCGACGCCGTTGTCTCGCCCATTGCGCGGGGGTACAGTCGTCCCCGGATCTGGGGGTGCCGGATCCACGCGGTAGCCCGGCGAGCTCACGGGCTCGGGTGACGCCGATGTCGTATGGACTGCTCTGGAGGCGGAGCGCCTCAGCGCGCTCGTCGATCGTCGGTGGGCGGGACGGGCCCCCACGACGCACGTTCCGGTTCGCCGACATCGAGCGAGGTTGGCTCGTCCGGGACAGCGACGGGACGCGACTCGGGACGGTCGTGAGCTCGGACGAGACCCTGCTGACCGTGTCTCGCGGCCTCCTGTCATCCAGGCTGCACCTGCCACCATCGGCGGTGGCCGAGGTCCACGAAGGCGTCGTCAGGTTGAACGTGACGTCTCGGTGGGTCGAGGCCCAGGGGTGGGAGGCCGGTCGCCGCAAACAGCGGTGACCCGCCAAGGCCTGCCCGGATCCCCACGGCACCGACCCGCCGGCGCCTGACCGGTCGCCCACGACCGGTCAGGAAGATGAGACCGTCACCGCGTGGGACTCCAGGAAGTCGCGGCAGACCGCGGCAGCCGCTGAGAGCCGGCGAGTGCTCAGGTTGACGATCGACCAGCGACGCTCGATCGGGAGGCCCGCCACGTCGAGGACGGCGAGGCGGCCGACCTGGAGTTCGAGGTCGATCGCCCACCTCGAGACCACGGAGATGCCCAGTCCGGCGGCAACGGCCTGCTTGATCGCGCCGGTGCTGCCGAGCTCCATCGCCGGCTCGAGTCGGAGACCGGCGCGTGCGAAGAGGCGCTCGGTCGCGGCCCGCGTGCCCGACCCCACCTCGCGCACCAGGAAGCGCTCCGCGGCCAGCGTCGTCAAGCTGATCGAGCGCTGATCCCGGAGCGGATGGTCGGACGCCGCGATGCCCACGAGGCGGTCGAGCGCGAACGGCGCGACGACGACGCCGATCGCGCCGGGCGGATCGGCCATCACGGCCAGGTCGCACGTTCGTTCGGAGAGCCGGCGCAGGACGCCGGTCCGGTTCTCGACATGGAGCGTGATGTCGATCTCGGGGTTCGCCCGGTGGAAGGAGCCAAGGGCCGCCGGTACCACGTAGATCCCGGATGTGGTGTCGGCGGCGATGTCAACGGCGCCGCGCGTGCCGGCGCGCAGCTCGGCCAGGGTCCGGGCGCCCTCGTCCAGCCGATGGAGGACCTCTTCACAGGTCTCGGCGAGGGCGCGCCCCGCAGGGGTCAGCTCGACGTGCCGCCCGTGGCGCTCGAACAGCTCGGCGCCGAGCTCGAGCTCAAGGGCCTGGACCTGGTGGGAGATCGCCGGTTGGGCGATCGACAACTCGTGCGCGGCACGGGTGTAGCTCCCGAGGCGGGCCACCGTCAGGAAGAGGCGCAGTCGGTGCAGGTTCCAGTGGATCCGCCCGGCGTCGGCGCGCCCCGATGATGCAGAGATAGATATGTCATTTGCCGAATACATGTATTGGACGGCATGATACCGAGTCTGGTCAACTGGCTCCCCAGGGCCGGCAGGCACGCCCGAGCCCGACGCGGAAGGAAGCGCATCGCATGGCCAGGGTCGTCGCACCGCGCGCCAAGGGCGTGCACCTCTACCGGGAGCTCTACCTCGACCTCGACCACGAGCCGGCCAGCACCGACCTGCTGGCTGCGTTCAAGGTCATCCCGCGCAGCGGTGTCCCGCTCGATGAGGCGGCCGCGGCAGTCGCGGCCGAGTCCTCGACCGGGACCTGGACCGACGTCGACAAGGCCGACGAGGGGTTGGCCTTCGAGCTGCGAGCGCGGGTCTATCGGATCGAGGGTCCGATCGCCTACATCGCCTATCCAGGCGAGCTGTTCGAGTTCGGCAGCGTCCCGAACATCCTGTCGAGCGTCGTCGGCAACGTCTTCGGATTCAAGGCGGTCGCCAGCCTCAGGCTCCTCGACATGCGCCTTCCGGTCGGGCTCGTCGACGCTTTCCCCGGACCGGCGTTCGGGATCGCTGGCGTCCGCGACAAGCTCGCCGTCCACGGCCGGGCCCTGACCGGCTCCACGATCAAGCCCAAGCTCGGCCTGTCACCTCGCGAGCACGCCCAGCGGGCATACGAGACGCTGCGCGGCGGGATCGACACGGTCAAGGACGACGAGAACCTCAACAGCCAGCGCTGGTCCCCGTTCGACGAGCGCGTCGCCCGGACGCTCGAGCTGCTCCGGCGGGCCGAGGCCGAGACCGGCGAGCGCAAGGGGTACTGGGCGAACGTGACGGCCGCAGACGCCGGCGAGATGCTCCGTCGCGCGAACAAGGTCGCCCTCGAGGGTGGCCGGTTCGTGATGGTCGACTTCCTGACCGCCGGCTTCGCCGCGACAGCCACGCTGCGCCAGGAGACCGAGCGCCTGGGGCTGGCGCTGCATGCCCACCGCGCGATGCACGCCGTGATCGACCGTCATCCCGACCACGGGGTCGACTTCCTGGCGATCGCCAAGTGGGCGCGGCTGGTCGGCGTCGATCACCTCCACGTGGGGACCGGCGTCGGCAAGCTCGAGGGGACGGTCGCCGAGATGGGCGAGCGACGCCGGATGCTGACCCAGGATCTCGCACCGGCTGGCGGCGGGACGCTGTTCGACCAGCCCTGGGGTGCCCTCAAGCCGGTGGTGCCGGTCGCCTCCGGTGGGCTGCACCCGGGCCACGTTCCGCAGCTCGACGCGACGTTCGGCAAGGACGCCTTCTTCCTGTTCGGAGGCGGGATCCACGGACACCCCGGGGGAAGCCGGGCCGGGGCGGCGGCCGCACGGGCCGCGGTCGAATCGGCCGCGGCCGGACGATCGCTCGACGCCGCGGCCCGCACGTCACCCGAGCTGCGGGTCGCGCTCGACCTGTGGTCGACGGTCACCTTCTGAGCACCGGGGAGCGAAGCGTGACCTCCCGACGACCGATCATGGTCGCCGTCGGCGGCGACAGTGGCACCGGCAAGACGACCTTGGTCGCAGGGTTGTACCGGATCTTCGGCGCCGACCGGATCACGAACATCTGTCTCGACGACTATCACCGGCTCGACAGGGCCGCTCGCAAGCGAGCCGGCGTGACGGCGCTCGACCCCGCCGCGAACGACCTGCCACTGATGGCCGAGCATGTCGAGGCGCTTCGCCGCGGCGAAGCGATCGTGAAGCCCACCTACGACCACGCGACGGGCACGTTCGGGCCCCGAGAGCGGGTCTCGCCCCGCGAGATCGTCGTGATCCGCGGACTCTTCCCACTCTACAGCCCGCGACTTCGAGCCGCCTTCGACGTCCGCGTCTGGCTCGAGCCGGATGAGGAGTTGAAGTGGTCCTGGAAGGTGAAGCGCGATTGCGCCCAACGCGGCTACAGCGTCCCCGAGGTGATCCGGCAGATCGTCGAGCGACGGGACGACCAGCTGAAGCACATCGGACCTCAGCGAGCGCACGCTGACCTCGTCGTGGCGTTCCATCCGCCGAGCCGGTACTTCCTGCCCGGCACGCTGGCCGACCACGACGACGCTCACCTCAACGTACGGATCCACCTTGACGCGCGCCTGCCGCGGCTCGACCTCGACGACGTCCTCTTCGCGGTCGCGGCCGACGGTCGAGAGCCGGCGATCCGATGGGTCGAAGGGGACGGTGGCAGGCGGCGTCGATGGAAGGCGCTCGAGATCGACGGGACCGTGAGCCCGGAACACGCTCGCAAGCTCGACGAGCGGATCTGGTCTCACATGGAGACACACCGGCAGCTCCGTCCCGACGACATCGGCGGCTACCTCGACGGGACGACCGAGCGACATTCGGACCCGCTGGCGCTGACCCAGCTCCTCGTCGCCTATCAGGTCGTTCGGGCGGGACTCGCCCGCCCGGCCGCCTCGCCCAGGACGGCCCTGGCGGCAGCCGCACTCGGATGAGTGTCCGGCCGCGGTGCGGATCAGGGCGAGGAGTCTGCCGGCTCTCGACGCCACGGGGCCGGCAGCGGACGCCTGGCCCGCCGGCTGGCGCAGGCTCGAAACGGAGGAGGGCCGCGGTCGGGCCGCGTCGGGTCCCATCCTCTACGACACCACGTGCAGGATGAGCGGGGGTGCCGTCAGGTCGTGATCGGCGGTCGCGTCGGAGCCCGCGCCGCACGTCGTGCCGTCGTACACGACGGCACGCGCGACGACCTGCCAGGTCCCGGCCGGTAGGTGGACCTTCGGGTCGGCCAGCCAGGCTCTGTAGAAGGCGGCGGTCGCGTCGTCGGCCGGGATGAAGACTGACTTCACGGGCCGGTAGGGCACGCGGCGAGGACGAGCACTGCCGCCGCGAATGCCACCGCGCGCATCGTGCCTTCTCGGGCGCCGCCCGACGGATCCCTGCGACCCCAGGGTTGGACGGCATCGCTCCGGGCGCAAGGTCCGGAACTCCCGTGGGCGTTCCGATCTGACGTCGGTCGGCGCGCGCCGAAGCCCGACCGGGGGGACCGCTGGCCGGGCCCGGCCGCGCCGGCCCGGTGCATCGGCGCAACGGATCATGTGGATAAGCGTCTTGATTTTCGTCGGCGGACCCGCCATACCCTCGGTCACCGAACGAGGGGCGTTGACGCGCGGCCCGCGTCCCGGCCGCCT
>JAPVSP010000290.1:0-6635 GCA_047519685.1 Chloroflexota bacterium | reverse complement strand
GTCCCGGTCGCCGAGGTCCCGGTCGCCGAGGTCCCGGTCGCCGAGGTCCCGGTCGCCGAGGTCCCGGTCGCCGAGGTCCCGGTCGCCGAGGTCCCGGCCACGGAAGGGGCGGAACCGGCGGATGTGCCGGGGTCGCCCACGGTCCCGGCCGCCCCGGGGCCGCCGGTCGCGGTCGAGCCCGTCCGCCCGGTCGACTACTCGGGTCCGGAGCCGACCACGATGGAGGAGCTCCTCGCCGAGCAGGAAGCCGACATCCGCAGCTTCAAGCACGGCGATGTCGTCGAGGGCTCGGTCGTCCGGATCGACAAGGACGAGATCCTGGTCGACATCGGGGCGAAGAGCGAGGGCGTCGTCTCGAACCGCGAACTGTTCGGCCGCAACGCCGAGACGCAGCCGCAGCTGAACATCGGGGACACGGTCCTCGTGTACGTCCTGCAGCCCGAGTCGCCGGAGGGCCACGCGGTCCTCTCGCTCCGTCGGGCGGGCCTGGAGCGCAAGTGGCGGGCGATGCAGGAGCAGTTCGAGGCCGGCGTCATCATCGAGGCGCCGGTCATCGACCACAACAAGGGCGGACTGATCGTCGACTGCGGGATCCGCGGCTTCGTGCCCATCAGCCAGATCGTCGACTTCCCTCGACGTCCCCAGAACGATCAGCCTCGTGACGCCGCCCAGGAGATCGCCGAGAAGCTGCAGCCCTACGTCGGGCGGAAGCTGCGCCTCAAGATCCTCGAGGTCAACCGCAAGGCGAACCGCCTCATCCTGTCCGAGAAGGTCGCGCTGTACGAGGAGCGCCGCGAGAAGCGCGACGAGCTGTTCAGCAGCCTGCAGGTCGGCCAGAAGGTCAAGGGGAACGTCCGTTCGATCGCTCCCTTCGGCGTCTTCATCGACCTCGGCGGGATCGATGGCCTCGTCCACAAGAGCGAGCTCTCCTGGAACAAGGTCAACAACCCCGAAGCCGGCTACAAGGTCGGCGATGAGGTCGAGGCCGAGGTCATCGACATCAACCACGAGCGCGGCCGGATCAGCCTGTCGATCCGCCGCCTCCAGCCGGACCCGTGGCACTCCACGGTCGCCGACTTCAAGGTCGGCGACATCATCGACGGGACCGTCACCAAGCTCGTCAACTTCGGTGCCTTCGTGCGTGTCCGCGATGGGCTCGAGGGTCTCATCCACATCAGCGAGCTGAGCCACCAGCGCGTCGCCCACCCGGGTGACGTCGTGCACGAGGGCCAGCCGCTCAAGCTCAAGATCATCAGCCTGGATTCCGAACGGCATCGCCTCGGGCTCAGCCTCAAGCAGGCCGAGGAGCCGCCTGCCCGACCCGCGCCCGAGCCCGGTCAGCCACGCCCCGAGCGTCGCCCGCGGGGTGGCGAGCGCGAGCGGGGCTACTCGATGGCCGACGCCGTCCAGGAGCCGGAGGGCGGCATCGACAACACGCTCGCGGCCGCCTTCGCGCAGGTGCGCGAGCAGCTGGCGGCGGCCGAGAAGGCCGAGTCGCCCGGCGCTCCCGTGGCGGAGGTCGCCGAGCCCGAGGCCGTGGCGGAGGTCGCCGAGCCCGAGGCCGTGGCGGAGGTCGCCGAGCCCGAGGCCGTGGCGGAGGTCGCCGGCTCGCCCGGCGATGAGAAGAGCGAGGCGGCCGGGGAGGGCTGACGTCCTTCTCGTCCCCCCGATCATGGCCCACCGGTCCCGGCGGGCCATCGGTCCCTCCGCCGGTGTCATCCGGCGGGTCCGCGCCGGCGAACCACAGGGTACGGAACGAGCCCACTGGCCTGCCATCGACGCGCACAGGCCAGGGGCCGAGGCGGGACCCTCCCCGCGTTGCGGTGAAGGGATGGCGTGCTAGCATGGCCGACGGTGGCTCTATGGCCCCGGAAGGGAACAGGCGTTCTCCCGAATGGATCGATTCGACAAGTTCACGGACCGCGCTCGCAAGGTCCTGACGCTCGCGCAGGACGAGGCGCAGCGGTTCAACCACAACTACATCGGGACCGAGCACCTGCTCCTGGGCCTCGTCCGTGAGGGCGAGGGCGTCGCCGCGCGCGTCCTCGAGAACATGAACGTCGAGCTGCCGAAGGTCCGGACCGCCGTCGAGTTCATCATCGGACGGGGCGACCGCCCGGTCGTCGGAGAGGTCGGCCTCACGCCGCGCGCGAAGCGGGTCATCGAGCTGGCGATCGATGAGGCGCGCCGCCTGGGCCACAACTACATCGGGACCGAGCACCTGCTTCTGGGTCTCGTCCGGGAGGGCGAGGGGATCGCCGCGGGCGTGCTCGAGTCGCTCGGGGTCAATCTCGACAAGGTCCGCCACGAGGTCATCCGGGTCCTCTCCCAGTCGTCGTCCGCGGGTCCGGCCCAGGAGACGAAGCGGGCGAGCAAGACGCCGACGGTGGACCAGCTCGGGATCAACCTGACCGAGGCGGCCCGGGCCGGCAAGCTCGACCCGGTCATCGGGCGCGAGAAGGAGATCGAGCGGGTCATCCAGATCCTCTCCCGCCGGACGAAGAACAACCCGGCCCTCATCGGCGAGCCGGGCGTCGGCAAGACCGCCATCGCCGAGGGGCTTGCGCACCGGATCGTGGCGGGCGACATCCCCGAGACGCTCGCCAACAAGCGCGTCCTGACGCTCGACATCGGCTCCCTGGTCGCCGGCACGAAGTACCGCGGCGAGTTCGAGGAGCGACTCAAGAAGATCATCGAGGAGCTCCGGAACACGAACGACGCCATCCTCTTCATCGACGAGCTGCACACCCTGGTCGGGGCCGGCGCCGCCGAAGGGGCGATCGACGCGGCGAACATCCTGAAGCCGCCGCTCGCGCGCGGCGAGCTCCAGTGCATCGGGGCCACGACCCTCGACGAGTACCGCAAGTACATCGAGCGCGACGCGGCGCTCGAGCGGCGCTTCCAGCCCGTGATGGTCGAGGAGCCCACGCTGGAGCAGACGATCGAGATCCTGCTGGGGATCCGCGAACGCTACGAAGAGCACCACAAGGTCCGCATCACGGACGATGCGGTCCGCGCGGCCGCCGACCTGTCGATCCGCTACATCACCGACCGTCACCTGCCCGACAAGGCGATCGACCTGATCGACGAAGCGGCGAGTCGCGTCCGACTTCGCCATTCGTCGGCGCCTCCCGAGCTCCGCTCGGCGCAGCGTGAGCTGGACCGCGTCACCAAGGAGAAGGACGCCGCGATCAACGCCCAGGAATACGAGCAGGCGGCGACGCTGCGAGAGACCGAGAACGCCGCACGGGAGCGGGTCGAGAGCCTGCGCGGCGAGTGGCAGTCGCAGCAGTCCGGGGAGACGCCGGGCGTCGACGAGGAGGAGATCGCCCAGGTCGTCGCGATGTGGACCGGCATCCCCGTCACGCGCATCGCCGAGGAGGAATCCGAGCGGCTGATGCACATGGAGGACGAGCTCCACAAGCGCGTCATCGGCCAGCAGGAGGCGATCGAGATCATCTCCAGGGCCGTCCGCCGCGCGCGGGCCGGCCTGAAGGACCCCAAGCGGCCGATCGGCTCGTTCATCTTCCTCGGTCCCACCGGGGTGGGGAAGACGGAGCTCGCCAAGGCCCTCGCCGAGTTCATGTTCGGCTCGGAGGACGCGCTCATCAAGATCGACATGAGCGAGTTCATGGAGCGCCACAACGTGAGCCGGCTGGTCGGCGCCCCGCCCGGCTACGTCGGGTTCGACGAGGGCGGCCAGCTGACCGAGGCGGTCAGGCGGAAGAGCTACGCGGTCGTGCTCCTCGACGAGGTCGAGAAGGCGCACCCGGAGGTCTTCAACATCCTCCTCCAGATCCTCGAGGACGGGCAACTGACGGACGCCAAGGGCCGTCGGGTCGACTTCCGGAACACGATCATCATCATGACCTCGAACCTCGGCGCCCGGCAGCTCCAGAGCACCGCCGCGCTCGGGTTCCGGCCCTCCGGCGACACGGAGGCGGCCCGGGCCGCGACGTCGTACGAGGTGATGAAGGAGAAGGTCCAGAACGAGCTGAAGCAGAACTTCCGGCCGGAGTTCCTCAACCGGATCGACGCGACGGTCGTCTTCCGGTCGCTCACGGTCGACGAGATCCGCCAGATCGTCGACCTGATGCTCCGCCGGGTCCGCGATCAGCTCAAGGCCCAGGGGATGGCCCTCGAGGTCACCCAGGAGGCCAAGGACCACATCATCAAGCTCGGCTACGACCCGGCGTATGGCGCCCGGCCGCTGCGCCGCGTGATCCAGAACATGGTCGAGGACGTCCTGGCCGAGCACCTCCTGCTCGGCAAGTACGAGCCTGGCACGACGATCGTCGTCGACCGGGACCCGGAGGCCGGGCTCGACATCCGCGCCGCGGACTCCAAGACGCCCGTCGAGGCGCGCTAGCGCCCCGCGCGACGCAGGGTCCGCCTTGATGGCCCGGTCCCAGAGTCGCTACGTCTGCCAGGCGTGCGGTGAGGCCTTCCTGAGGTGGGAGGGTCAATGCCGCGGCTGCGGGGCGTGGAACAGCCTGGTGGAGACGATCGTCCGGGAGCCGTCCCGCTCGGCCCGGGGCGTCTCGACCCGGGCACCGGCGGGCCCCGGCCCCACAGCGCTCGCCGAGGCGGGGGATGGGCCCGCCCGCCGCCAGGCTGTCGGGATCGGCGAGCTGGACCGCGTGCTGGGAGGCGGACTCGTCGCGGGCTCGCTCGTGGTCGTCGGGGGCGAGCCAGGCATCGGCAAGTCCACGCTCCTCCTCCAGTCGGCCGCGGCGGTCGCGATGGCGGTCGCCCCGGACGGCCAGGTGCTCTACGTGTCCGGCGAGGAATCGGCCGGGCAGGTCCGACTCCGCGCGGATCGGCTCGGGCTCCTCGGCGGCCTCGCCGGCATCGGGATCCGGGTCGTCGCCGAGACGGACATCGGACGGATCGTCGAGCACGTCCGGGCGGCTCGCCCCGCGCTGGCCGTGGTGGATTCGGTCCAGACGGTGCGCGTGGACGAGCTCGAGGGCCCGGCCGGGAGCGTCGGCCAGGTTCGCGAATCGGCGCTCCGGCTCCAGGAGCTGGCCAAGGGCGAGGGGATCCCCATCGTCCTGGTCGGTCACGTGACGAAGGACGGCAGCCTCGCCGGGCCCAAGACCCTCGAGCACCTCGTCGACGTCGTCCTGGGCCTGGAGGGCGAGCGGTACGGCGGGCTCCGGCTGCTCCGTGCGGCCAAGAACCGGTTCGGGTCGACCGAGGAGGTCGGCGTGTTCGAGATGGGTGAGCTCGGCCTGCGCGAGGTCTCCGATCCGGCCCGGGCGTTCCTCGTGGAGCACCCGGAGCCGGCGCCGGGCAGCGTCGTGGGCGCGACGCTCGAGGGCAGCCGGCCCCTCCTCGTCGAGGTGCAGGCGCTGGTCGCCCCGGCCGGCGGCTACGGCCCCCCGAGACGGACGGCCAGCGGCCTGGACCCGAACCGGCTGGCCCTGCTCATCGCGGTGCTCGGTCGGCGCGCGGGCGTCGGGCTCGGGAGCCACGATGTGTATGCGAACCTGGCCGGCGGCCTGGCGCTCGACGACCCCGGCCTCGACCTGCCTCTCGCCATCGCCCTCGCCTCGTCGCTGGGCGACCGGGCGGTCCGCCCGGGCACGGTGGCCATCGGCGAGGTCGGGCTGCTCGGCGAGCTCCGGTCCGTCCGCGGCCTCGAGCGCCGGCTGCGCGAGGCGGCGCGGCTCGGGTTCATCCGAGCCGTCGTCCCATCCGCCGGGTCCGGGATCCGCGAGCCGACCGTACCCGGGCTCGAGATCCTCGCCGCCGGTGGCCTGCGCGAGGCGCTCGGCTCGGCGCTCGAGCCGCTATCCGGCGAGGGAGCTCGTCACGGCCGCGGCCCGCTGCGGCGCGGCCGTGAGGCGCCGGCGCCGGCCCGGTGACGGCAGCGCGCCTCCATGGATCGGGTCCCGGATCGGTCGCGTCGGGGCCCACCTGCGTCGGAGCGCGTGGCGGTGGCGGTCCGCGCGATGCTAGGCTGCGCCCGTCCCGACCGAGCCGCGACCGAGCCGGCACGACGATGGGACGCCCGCGCGCATGGCGCCGGGCGACGACGAGGTCGAGGTGATCCGCAACATCCGCCTGTTCGGCGCCGCGCTCGGGGGGATCTTCGGACTGGCGCTCGCGACGTCGTTCCCCAAGCTGACGACCGAGTTCGCCGGCCTCTACCTCACGACGTGGGTCGTCGCCTGGGTCGTGGTCGGCTTCGCGATCCTCCCGTATCTCACGGTGGTCCCGGCGGGCCGGCTCGTCCGCTGGGTCCAGGAGCTCTCGACCGCCGAGTTCGTGACGGCCGTCGTCGGGCTGCTCGTCGGCCTCCTCATGGCCCTGCTCCTCGGCATCCCGCTCTCCCGGCTGGAGGAGCCCTTCGGCTCCTGGCTGCCACTCGCGGTGTCGATCATCCTGGGGCTCGGGATGGTCGGGCTGACGGTCGCGAAGCGAGAGGACCTCCTTCTCGCCGCGGAGGCGATCGGCCTGTTCCGGCGACCGGAGCCCGCCGACGCCACCGAGCGGAAGGGCGATCCGCACATCGTCGTCGATACCAGCGCGATCATCGACGGCCGGATCGCCGAGATCGTCGCCTCGGGCTTCATCTACGGCACGCTCGTCGTGCCCCGGTTCGTCCTGGACGAGCTCCAGCACATCGC
>JAPVSP010000289.1:0-2045 GCA_047519685.1 Chloroflexota bacterium | reverse complement strand
GCCGCGGCGAGGTGGACGACCACGCCGGCCTCGGCGGTGAGGCGGCTGACCAAGGGGTGGTCCAGGATCGAGCCCTCCACGAACCGGAAGCCCGGTACACCCCTCACGGACGCGAGGTTGGTGGCGTCCCCCGTCGACAGGTCGTCGAGCACGGTGACCTCGTCCCCCCGCGCGACCAGGGCGTCGCACAGGTGGGACCCGATGAACCCGGCCCCCCCGGTCACGAGATAGCGCATATGGGTCAACCTCCGGGCCCGGACGCCCGACCATCATTAGGTGGGGTCCAAGCCAGATCAGCGTGCTCCCGAAGGTTCCATCGGCCCGTCGGAACCCGGGCTGAAGGGTGGGCCGCGCGCTCGCGGCGTGCCGGCCGAATCCCGGAAGCGGGCAGGTCCGTATGCGATGCTCGGGCCGATGCGCCCCTCGCGAGTGGCCCGGCCGTCGCCGACGTCGTGGCGGCGGGCCTTGCGTACCCGGCTGCGCGACCGGCAGGCACGCGTGGGGGTGGTCGGGCTCGGCTACGTGGGCCTGCCTTTGCTGCTCTCGGCGGTCCGCGTGGGGTTCCGAGGGGTCGGCGTGGACCTGTCCGAGGAGCGGGTCGAGGCCATCCGGGCGGGGCGCTCTTACCTTTCGGACATCCAGGACGCCGTGCTCCGCGACGCCGGGTCGTCCATCCGGGTCTCGACCCGGTACTCGTCGCTCCGGGGCTGCGACGTGGCCGTGATCTGCGTCCCCACGCCCCTCAAGGACCACGACCCCGACCTCGGCCACATCCAGGCCGCAGGCGAGGGGATCGCTCGCGACCTGGCTCCGGGGATGCTGGTGATCCTGGAGTCGACCACGTACCCGGGCACCACCGAGGAGATCCTCCGTCCGATCCTGGAGACCTCCGGGCTCGTCGCGGGGCGCGATTTCGCCCTGGCCTACTCGCCCGAACGCATCGACCCGGGGCGGGGCCTGGACCACGTGGCGAAGACACCGAAGGTGGTGGGCGGCTTCACCGAAGGATGCGGCCGGCTGGCGGCCGAGTTCTACCGGGCGTTCGTCAACGAGGTCCACGTGGTCTCATCGCCCGCCGAGGCGGAGATGGCCAAGCTCATCGAGAACACCTTCCGCCACGTGAACATCGCGCTCGTGAACGAGCTCTCGTTCCTGTCACGGGACCTCGACGTGGACCTCTGGGAGGCCATCCGGGCCGCCGCGACGAAGCCCTTCGGGTTCATGCCGTTCTGGCCGGGGCCCGGCGTCGGCGGCCACTGCATCGCCATCGACCCGTCGTACCTGTCGTGGCGGGTGGGGCAGCGAACGGGACACCGTCTGAACTTCGTGGAGCACGCCCAGGAGGTGAACGCGCGGATGCCGGGGTTCGTGGTCCAGCGCGTCGGCGACGCGCTGAACTCCGTCGGCAAGCCCGTCAACGGCTCGCGGATCCTGGGGATCGGCGTGACCTACAAGCCGGACGTGAACGACTGCCGTGAGTCGCCGTCGATCGCCGTGCTCGAGCGACTGGCGGCGTCCGGATCCAAGGTCTCCTACCACGACCCCTTCGTACCGGACGTTGCCATCGGGGGCAGGACGCTCAAGTCACGGCCGCTGACGCCGAGGGTTCTCTCGATGCAGGACTGCGTCGTCGTGCTCACGGCCCACTCCGGGATCGACTTCGAGGAGGTCGTGCGGCATTCGCGACTGGTCTTCGACGCCCGAGGCGTGACTCGGGGCTTTCGACCGAACGTCGTCCGGCTGTGAGGTGACCGGCATTGAGGGGCGAGGGCGGATGAGGTTCTTGGTGACGGGCGCAGCCGGGTTCATCGGCTCGCACCTATGCCGCCGCCTGGTCGCCGAGGGACACGACGTCGTCGGCTTCGACGACCTCTCGGACGGATCCCCGGGCAGCCTGGCCGACGTGCCCGAGGTGCGGTTCGTCGAAGGCGATCTCCGAGACGAGGAGGCCGTCCGCGAAGCGGCTTCGGGATGCCGGGTCGTCCTGCACCACGGCGCGATGAAGTCGGTCCCTCGGTCGGTCCGCCTGCCCGAGGCCACGACCG
>JAPVSP010000288.1:0-3586 GCA_047519685.1 Chloroflexota bacterium | reverse complement strand
GGGCCTCCACAAGAACCCCCGGGCGACCGAGGGCGAGGAGCCTGAGGGCTATCAGAAGCACCCCCGGGCGACCGAGGACGAGGACGTCGAGGGCCACTCGATGAAGGTTCGCACGAAGGGCGAATGACCAGAACCTCCTAGGGCGGTCGCCAACGTCTCGCTCCCGGAGGTCAACGGCCCGCCCGGCCGCCCGTCTCCCGGCATCCGCCGGCGGACGGGCGGCCTTCTCATGCCCTCCGCCGATTAGCGCGGAGGTCGGCGGACCGCGGCGACGCTAGGCCCGCGGCCGCGCGCTGTCGGCCGTCGCCGCCAGGATCGCCTTCACCTCGAACGGCGTCGCGTCCGGGTGCTTCGAGCGGATGAGCGCCGCATAGCCGGCGATGTGTGGCGCCGCGAAGCTGTTCCCCGTCGCCGCCATCCGCGTCCCGCCTTTCCAGGCCACCTCGACGTCGACGCCGTAGGCCCCGAACTCGACGGGCGGAGCCGGGTTGTAGTAGTAGACGCTCGGGTCGGGCACGTCGTGGGCGGCGACCGATAGCACCGCCGCGAACAGCGATGGGTAGCTCGGGCCGGGGAAGTTGTTCGCGGCGGACACGAGGAGCACGTGCGCGAAGTACGCGCGATCCGCAAGCTCGTGGAACATGCCGTAGAGGGCATCGCTCTTCGACGACAGGCTGAGGTTCACGACGCCCGCGCCGTGCTCGATCGCCCAGTCGAGCCCGGCCGCGAACACGATCCCCTTGCCCCGGTTGTCGGGGCCCAGGACCCGGATCGAGACGAGGTCGGCGCCCGGCGCCAGGGAGTGGATGATCCCGGCACAGGCCGTGCCGTGGCCGACGACGTCGACGGCCTCCGGGTCGTCGAGGACGGTCGGCTCGCCTTCGGCATCGAGCTCGACCCGCATGCTGCGCGCGAGCTTGCCGCCGACCGCCGGGTGGTCCCGCTCGACGCCGGAGTCGATGATCGCGACCGTCACGCCGCTGCCATCGGCGCCGCCCCAGGCCCACTCCCGCCCGAGCCGGCCGAACGGCGGCAGATGCGCCAGCGTCCCGCGACGCTCGCCGACGAACGGCTCGCTCCAGGCCGGGAGGATCGCCTCGTCCGTCACCGCGATGGTCGCGCTAGCGCGCGCGCAGGGGACCGCGGCGCCCGGCCCGGCGTCGCTCCGCGTGATCGGCCAGGACTCCGAGCAGGTCGGCGACCAGCCCCACCTGCTCCGGATCGGCCCGCCTGACCCGCGCGACCTGCTCGATCAAGGCCCACAGATGGCTCGGATCCTCCCGGGCGAGCTCGCGGGTCGCGGCCGAAACGATCGCGTCCACGGCCTCGTCCGAGCCGTCGCTGCCGAGGACCGAGCGGACGACGGCCGCCATCAGCGCCGCGCTCTCGCGCTCGACCCGGCTCGCTCGGATGGCGACGGTGGCCTGGCGGGCGAAGACGCCGGCGAGCTCGATGTCGCGAAGGCTGAAGGCAGCGGAGTCGCGCTTGTCGAGGACCTCGAGGACCCCGATCGTGCCCTGCTCGTCCACGAGCGGCACGGCGACGATCGAGCGGGGGACATACTTGGTCTGCTCGGCGAACGAGCGTCCGAATCGCGGGTCGCGCTGGACGTCCGACAGCGCCAGCGCCTGCCCGCTCGAGAAGACGTACCCGACGAGGCCCTGGTCGGGCGCGATCGCCAGCCCGATGACGCCCTGGCCCTGCTCGCCGGCCGCGACACGGAAGACGAGCCGGTCGCTCGACGGGTCGTACAGCGCGATCGAGGCAGCCTCCGACTGGAAGAGCGCGACGGCGGCCTCGACGACCGAGCGAAGGACGGCCTCGCCGCTGCCGAGCTCGAGCCGGCGACCGGCTTCCGCCCGAAGCGCGACGCGTTCGAGGGCCTCGCGGGCTCGGCGGTCCAGGGGATCTCGTCGCTCGGGAGCGGGCACTGGTGGGTTCCTCGCGCCGCGTCAGCGCTCGGCGGCCCGCTCGAGACGCTCGACGCTTGGGATGACGAGCAGATCCCGTTCGAACCGGATGAGGCCCTGGTCGTGGAAGTCGGCCAGCAGGCGGTTCACGGTCTGGCGGGTGCCGCCGATCATGGCGGCAAGCTCCGACTGGGTGAACGGCCACGGCAGGACGACCTCGCCGTGCGCTCCCGGCGCATGCTCCTCGGCCATCCGGACGAGGCGCATCGCGAGGCGGCCGGGCAGGTCCAGGAAGTGGAGCTCCTCCACGTGGCCGGTGAGCCGTCGCAGTTCCGCCGCCAGGCCGGCCAGGAGCGCCCTCCGGAGCGCCGCGTCGGTGTCGACGAGCTGCTCGAACGGCTCGCGGCGAAGGACGAGCGTCTGCGTCGGCTCGAGCGCGACCGCCGTCGCCGAGCGATAGGCGCCGTCGAGGAGGGCGAGCTCGCCGAAGAAGTCGCCCCGGCCGAGCGTCGCGATGATCGCCGCCTCCTCGCCCTCCGGGGAAGGCAGCACGATCTTGACCGATCCCTCCTCGATGATGAACAGCGAGTCGCCCGGATCGCCCTGGTGGAAGATCGTCTCGCCGCGCCTGAAGCGGCGGATCCGCAGCTGCCCCGCGCACGTGCTGAGCGTGTCGTCGTCGGCTCGCACGAACAGCACGGACCGACGCAGGGCGTCGATCGCGAAACCCTGGTCGATCCCGTCCGGCATTCGAGCCAGCCTCCCCTTCCCCGTCTCGGCCGGACACGAAGGACCGGCCCGCGAGCCATGCTACGCGGGCCGGTCCGGGCGGACAACCCGGTCGGGTCGGCGGTCCCCTCAGTGCGCCCGGCTGCCGGTGCCTTGGCGCCCGCCGACCCTCTCGGGTACGGGTGAAGCGGAGTGTTACCGCAGGGCTGGATGGATCTGGCTGGGAGTCCCGTGGCTGGCCATGTGCCGGACCGCGGTGGCCAGTCGCTCGAACGGCGAGGGGCCGTGGACCGGACGGCCGGCTTCCTTGAACTCGGGCACGTCGGTCCGGATCTCGCGGAGGAGGTGCGCGCGCCGGGCTTCGGCCAGGCGATCCTCGATGATCCGGTCGGCGATGATGTGGCGGCTGTTGGTGTCGAGCATCGGTCCGTCCCTCTCGTCGGTCTCGGGGTGTCTCCTCGGACCTTCGTCTCGGTCGATGCCCACATGGTCCCCTGCCGAGCCGGCCGGCGCGATCAGCACGCCGACGGCCCTGGGGTCATCCAGACGCTCCGTCCGGGGTCGCCAGCGCCGCCCTGTGGCTGTCCGGCGGGCGACCGTACAGCGCGCCAGGCGGGGTCGCGCCGCCGCGCACAAAGAAGCGGCGCCATGGAGGCACCGCTCCTCGTGTCGAGCCCGCCGGGGTCCGGCGGGCTCGACGTTCAGCGATCGCGCTTGTGAGGGCGGCGAGCGTCGGCCTCGAGGTCGTGGCGCTGGAGGTTGCGACGGATGTCGTGCTCGCGGGCGCCTGCCAGGGCGCGAGCCGACCCAGGATCGATCGGGAGCATCGAGTGGCCCTCGACGTCCTCGTCCTCGGTCGCCCGGGGGTTCTTGTGGAGGCCCTCACGCGGATGGCTGTGCATCCCGTGGCCCTCGACGTCCTCGTCCTCGGTCGCCCGGGGGTGCTT
>JAPVSP010000287.1:0-5859 GCA_047519685.1 Chloroflexota bacterium | reverse complement strand
GGCTTCGTGTGGGAGGTCGGCGCGATCAACGGGTGGCGTTGCGTGAAGTCATTCAGGGGGAAGATCACTGGAGGTGGACATGGCTCAAACCGACGAATAGCGATCTGTCCGCCGCTGCCCGACGCTTGGCGGCATGAGGGCGCGGTGGCCTGATCCACACCGACTCCCGGCTCCCCCACCGGGTACGTCCGCTGCCCCAATCAACCTGGCTGGGGCGCTGGGAGCGCGAAGGTGCTCAGGAAGTCGTCGAACGCTTTCTGGGTCGTCGCTGCCTCCGCTCCCGGTCCGCTCAAGGCGATGATCACCTGCGTTCGCCGGATCTCGATCAGCACGAACTCGTAGAAGCCGCTGGGGCCAACGCCGATGAGCTGGCCTCCTTCCCAGCCACACTCGGAGAGTTCGCCGCAGATGAGGTTGACCACGCCCTCGGGATTGAGTGCCGCCCCAGCCCGGAGACCGCCTTCGACCATCGAGCCCTGGATGCCCGCGACGGTGACCGAGGTCGGCGAGGACAGCACCAGATCAGGTCGAGCCTGGAGCCAGCCCAGGAGGTCCACTGGAGCGGGGATGAGGCCTGCGTTGCCGGGTAGCACGACCTCGGTCGGTACGACGAACTGGACGAGGTAGACGGGGTCGCCCTCCGGTGACTCCGGTCCACGCTCGAACGAGGTCAGCGTCGGGATGTTGTTCGCGACCCACCAGCCGGCACCGGGTCGGATCGTGAAAGGGATCGCGAAGCGGTCGGTGTAGTACGTGAGCCCGGCTTTGGTTTCAAGCTTGAGGTGGGTCCCTCCAGTCAGTGCCGTGGCCCCACCGAAATCGAACGACGGCGCCCGAGTGGGGGTCGGCGCAGGAGCAGGCGTCGGCGACGGGCTGGACGAGGCGCCTGCGGTTGGTGACGGGCTACCGGCCGTCGGGCCCGTGCTGCCCGAGCACGCGGCGAGCCCGCCGACGATGACCAGGAGGGCGAGTGGGCCGGCAGCTCGAAAGCGGCGGGTTGGCGCTGTCATGACCAGGTTCCCCCAACGGCGCTGGCGACCGTGACGGGGTGGAGTGTGCGCCCGGGTCGATGGAATGGGAACAGCGGAGTCAGCGCCGGCAGCCCTGGGAGCGGCGGCGTCGACCACACGCCGAGGTCGGCTCCGCCCAAGGCTGGCCGGGATCCGATCCGAGGACCGCAACCCGTGTGAATGGGCTGCCTTACCCCTTGGTGAGTCAGTGTGCCGTCGATCGCATTCAGAGGCCGGACCGGTCCACGTAGCCAAATCGTCCACCCGGCCCTCGGCCACGTGAGCGCGAACGCGAGGCTCGTGTCCGACGTCGTCGCCGGACTCGGGCAGGAAGAGGCGCGGCCCGATCCGGTCACGCTCGCCCGGATCGAGCACGACCGCGATGGAGGCGCGCTCGAAGAGACGATGCGCCGGCTCGACCACGAGGAGCGCAAGGCGCAGGCCACCCACGCCGACGTCCCGTTCGCGGCGGAGGCGGTCGAGTACCTGAGTGATCTCCCGCGGCTGTGGGAGGAGACCGAAGGGTCCGGCCGACGCCTACTCGCCGAGGCCCTCTTCGAGCGGATCGACGTGCTCGGCCATGCGTCGAAGGCTGACCGGGTCCCGTCGGGTCGCTCTGGCCGTAGGGCTGCTACTGCTCGCGGCGTCGCCGGCGGCCGCCAACAGCGACCCGCATCGCACGTTCCTGCCGGCGGGCCCGTTCGACCTGCCAGGCGGTACCTACTGCGCCTTCACGGTCCATGTCGACGTCGTGACCGACCGCGAGTACGCGACCTCCACCAGCCTGCCCGACGGCTCGACGGTGATGGCGGTCACGGGGTCGTTCGTGCTCACCCTAACGAACGTCGACACCTCGAAGACCGCGATCGTGAATGCTGGAGGACCAGGGACGTTCACGTTCCTTCCTGATGGGATCACCGTGGTGGGCCGCTTCTTCGGGCGGGGCCTCCTGTGGGCGCCCAACCTCACTGTCTACGGCTTTCCTTCCAACCTCGTGGCGGCCGCGGGACCCGTGGTCATCACCCAGGAGTTGACTGGGCCACGGAAGCTTCACCTTCAACCAGTCTGGAGGGGCATCCGCACGTGATGACGGACGTTTGCGCGGCGCTCTCGTAGCCGGGATCGCCGGCGCCACCTTCCGATCGGGTCGGGCGATGGACGCGCGGCAGGGCTAGGTGGACGCGCGACGCCGTGACGGCGAGGCTGCCCGGGGCATCGAGTCGCTGCGCGAGACGCGCCGTACCGCCGAAAGGGAGGCGGGGGCGCCTCGACCAGCTCCTGGCCCAGGCGGAGCGGAGCGAGGACAGCCTGCTCCGCGAGGCCGCGCAGACCGTTCGCTCGCAACGCGCGGCGCTGCACGACGTCGGCGACGAGCTGGCACGTTCGCTCGCGGGCGCGATCGACCGGCTGGTGCGCGCCGACGCCGACGCCGTGGGATTCGCCCAGGAGGCCGACGCGCTGGCCCTGCTGGCGATCGGCGGCCGCGGCGCGCTCGCCGACCGGCACCGCGCGGTCCTCCGCGCCGAGGCGGCCTTGAACGATCTCATCTAGCCGGAGCGATCGGTACCGCCATAAGCCGCGGTGGAAGACTCGCCTCGCCTCCTCTCGACCGCGGCGGCGCGTCGTTGTCAGGCGGTCACGACGGTGAGGCCGAGCGCGCGGGCCGCTTGCGCCTGGCGCAGATCGAACGTCAGGAAGCCCACCCCGGGCGCTGAGACGCGTTGCGCAGCCGCGAGATGGAGGGCGTCCAGCGTTCGCACGCCGGTCGTCTCCGCGATCGTGGCCGCAGATTCGCAGGTCGCTGCGTCGAGCTCGATGATCGAGATGGAACGCAGGTCGTCGGCAAACGCGGCTCGCGCGGTCACGAGATCGCGTCCCGATAGCAGGCGCGCGAGGTTGCGGCGAACCTCCACGACCGTGTGTCGGGCCGTGAGGAGCGTGCTGTCGGCGCGGAGCAAGGTGTCAGCCGCGGCCGAATCGGGCTCCTCCACGTAGCGCATGAGCAGGGCGCTCGAATCGACGTAGGTGCTCACTCGCCGCGATCCTCGGCCAACACGTCGAGCACCCGCTTCGACGCCTTGGACCGCCGCACCGGGCCAAGCGGCGAGCCCGTGCCCGGCGTGATCCAGCCGGCGCGGATCCCGTCATCGATGCGCGCCCGACCTGGTACCGGACCGAGCACCGCCTTCGGCCGGCCGCGGTCGGTGACCCGCAGCACCTCCCCCCGTTCCGCCCGGTCCAGGTACTCGGACAGATGCTGTTTCAGTTCCCGGATCCCGACATCGGCCATGTGGACACAATACCTCGTTGATGTGTCCACTTGCAAGAGGTGGCGCCAGCGCCACGCGCCGATCGACTTCGCGCCCTGGCGGTCCAAGCAGGGTGTCAGGACAGGGCGGTGAGGAACGCGCGGTAGATCGGGATGTCGAACGCGGCATGGAGCAGCGCTGGCGCGGCGACGCCGTCTGATTTCCGCATCACGTAACCTGCGACCAGGCCGAGCGCGAATACCGAGGATGAACAGAAGCGCGTTCGGCGTGTACATCACGCCGACGTGGCCGCCGGACGCGAAGACGAGGGCCTGCAGGACCGCGGTCCTGACTGCTGACGATAGAGGTCGGTTTGGTCGGGGCGAGAGGATTTGCCCCGACACAACGTCGCCACTTCCGCTGATCCCCGTCACCAACGTCCCGAGCTACGTTCATCGGGTCTCGGGGAGCGCATAGGCGGCGTAGCGGGGCGGCGACCGGCGGCGGTCCCGCCCCCGGCGACAACGCGCTGGACCCGTCCATCACCGATCCCCTGCGATACGCGCATACTCCGCCGACCGGCAGGGAGGCAAGGGAGCCTTCGGGTCCCACCAGCGCGGCGTCCCCATACGGTCGCCTCGACCGTCGCGCAGGGCCAGTGGCGAGACCGACCCGTCCGGGTGGGGCGCCTGGAGCGCCCAGGAAGGGGTCACCGTGGCCTCGACAACGGAGCAGAACAAGGCCGTCGTCCGCCGCTTCATAACCGAGGTCTTGCAGGGCGGCAACCTCAACGCCGTCGACGGGCTGTTGGCCCCGAACTACGTGAACCGTGCGATGGGAGGCATGGACCTCGCGGGCTTCAAAGCGGCGTGGTCTGCGATGTCTGCGGCCCTACCCGGTCGTGAGTTCGAGATCGCCGATCTGGTCGCCGAAGGGGATGCCGTCGTCGCCCGCTTCTCCTTCGCGTACACCCTCGCCAGTGGAGAGAAGATCTCGGGCCGGGGTCTCACCTACTACGGTCTCGCCAACGGCAAGATCACGGAAGACGACCCGATCGCCACGCCGGATCTGGCGGCGATCTTGGGCCCTCTGCTGGCACCGCCGAGCGCCTGACAGGAACCGTCCGCAGAAGATCGAGACGCCGCGAGAGCCACGGGGCATCGCGGCGTCGCGGTTTCTTCGAACTGATAGGGATCCTCGGGGCGCGGTTCTGCGCGCCAGACGCGGCGCCAGGCGGCAGATGCGGCCCAGGCGCTCTTCGAGCGGATCGAGGTGAGGGCCTCCGCGATGTGGGTCAGCGGCCGACAGACAACGCGGTCGCGCACGGCTTCGGCCCGGTGCTGTCGGAGCGGTTCGCAACACTCGTGACTGGTCGGGGCGAGAGGTGTCGAGCCTCCGGTACCGACCTCTTCGTCCCGGTCGCGTGGCCACTGATGATCGAGATCACCGGTGCGGAGCGCTCGTTGCGCAGCTCAAGCGCCTTGATGCTGCCGACCCGGTCGCGGGTCACCTCCACAGGGTCGGGTGTGCGCCCACGACCAGGAGGAAGATGCCGAAGGCGCGCTGCGCCATCGGTGGCAGCGACGTCCCGAGCCGTGCCCCGAAGTAGGCCCCGACAAGGAGACCGATCGCGATGATCGCCGCGACGCGGACATCGACCTGACCGGCACGGCAGTACTCGAGCGCGCCGAACAGGCCAACCGGCAGAAGGAGCGCTGCAAGGGATGTGCCGGCGGCTTTCGCGATGGGGAATCCTGCGACGAGGAGGAGCGCCGGCACGACGACCCGCACCTCGTGGTGGAGGTCAGGATGAGCGCACCCTGGCGGGCCGTCGAGAAGGGGACGGCCCCGGACGCGCCCGGCGAGTGCCGATCGAGCGAGGAGAGCGGACCGCCCGGCGCGGAGCCGGGCGTCAGTCTTTCCTGGCCGCCTTCCGGAAGGCTGCCAGGAAGACGTCCCAGCCGGCGCCGCGCAGGGAGTCGTGCGTGGAGCCCGGCAGGACGTCGAGCGAGACGGGGCTTCCCTGAGCCTTGAGCATAGAGAACAGAAGTCCCTGCGCCTCGGCGAGGTCGAGGATGCCGTCGGTCAGCGCCCCGTTTGCTTCGAGATGCCGGCGGAGGACCCCCGACGGGTCGCGCGGGGCGAAGAACGCGTCCATGGCCTTCGGGTCGGGCAGCGGGCGGTCAGGGTTGAACTTCCCGTACGGATGCTCCGACGCGAGCATCACGACCTTGAGGTCCTTGTGCTCGGCGAGGTGCGTCCACGGCGTGGCGGCGTCCATGAGCCTCGGGTCGGCGGCGAGGGCTTCGTCCCACCCCATGAAGGTCGTCTGGAGCAACCACTCGCCGTCCCAGGTGACCAGGGCATCGATCGCCCCGAGCGTCGCGCCCCCGAGACAGCCCGCCGTCGGTTCGCGCCGGGCGAAGGGGACCATCGCCCCGATCTGAGCGCCGGCGGAGTAGCCGAAGACGATCATCGTCGCCGGATCGCCGCCGTACTCCGTGGCGTGCGCCCGGGCGAACTCGACGGCGCAGGCTGCCTGGGATTGGGCCCAACGCTGTCCGTCATACCAGGACGACTCGGCTTCACGGGGTTCGTGG
>JAPVSP010000286.1:0-2905 GCA_047519685.1 Chloroflexota bacterium | reverse complement strand
CTGACCGGCGAGGAGCGGATCGCCGGGTTCGTCGGCGGGCTGCACCTCACGGGTGGTCTGTTCGAGCCAATCATCGGCGAGACCGTCGCGGCGCTCGCCGAGATGCACGTCGGTGTCGTCATGCCGGCGCATTGCACGGGCTGGCAAGCCGTCCACGCTCTGGCCCGGACGATGCCGGACGCGTTCGTCCAGCCGTCGATCGGAACGTCGGTCCGATTCTGAGACAGTCTGCACCGTCCGGTCGACAACCGACAAATCGGCCACAGCCCCTGAGTCGTCGCGCCGGGCTGGCTGAGTCGCCCGGCGCCATCGATGGGAGCGGGGGCTCGGGTATCGAGGCCCCGCTCTTCGCGTCGGGCGATGTCAGCCGTTGGCCGTGATGAGGGCGGTCGCGATGGCGGTCACGGCGGCGGCGGTCGCCCCGAACACGAAGTAGACGTCGGAACCAGCCTTCCACATCGCGAGCTGGCTCCCGCTCGACTCCGCCAACGTGACCTTCTGGCCGCCGATGGTCTGCTGCGTCGCGTTGGTCCCACCGACGCCCGCCGCGATCTGGTCCATGATCGTCGGGTTGTCGCCGACGATCGGCGCGAGCCGCATGACGATGACGAATCCCTCGGCCAGGCCGTCCTTCGTCACCTCGCGGGCGCCGATCCCGAACAACCCGCCATAGGCCGACAGCGAGGCCTTGAGGGCCGTCTCGAGTTGTGCCGCCACAGCCGTGGGCAGCTCGGCGAGCTGGTATGGGGCTCCGATCTTCAGGTCGGCCGTCGGATCGCCGATGACGGCCGAGCTGGCAGCCGGGCTCGGGCTCGGCGACGGACTGGGCGACGGACTGGGCGACGGACTGGGCGACGGACTCGGGGAGGGGCTGGGCGTCGGGGTGGCGGCGGTGCCGCAGCCCGCCACGGCGATCGCTGCCGCGAGCAGGAAGACCCGGATGGCTTCCCGATGGGATCGCGTGGGTCCGTGCGACATGTCGTCCTCCTCAAGGGCGCCCGAACTACCCGGGCCCTGGGCGACCGTGCCCCGAGATGGCCGACCGCCCGTGGGTTCGACGCCTGGCGAGCCCTCCTGTTGCAGCATGCTCCGATCCGCGGCCGGCGGAACGGTCCGCGGCCGGCAGATCGCAAGATCGAGCCTCCGCGACCAGCACGGCGGTGCGTTGACGCACCATGTCCGTCGCCCGATGTTTGACAGATCGGACGCGTCGCGGTACCACCGAAGCCTTTCCATCGGCCGGGGGACCGCGCGACGTGTCGTGATGGAGGGCACGTCGTCGGGCCTGTGCGTCCTCGGGTGCCGGTCTCCGCTCCCCGCCGGCACCGAGCCATGGAGGGTTGTCATGCCCGTTCCCCAGCGCCGGCTGCATCGTCTCGCGGCCCTGGCCGGATCGGCGGCACTCGCACTCGCGTCGGCGGGTTCGGCTGCCGTTCCGGCCGCGGCGGCGGTCCTGCACCCGGCCGTGTCCGAGTATCAATTCGTGCAGGCCGGCCCGACGCCCCCCAGCGAGGCCGACTGCAACAACGTCGGCACGCGCTGCTTCGGGCCGCAGGCCATCCGCGCGGCCTACGACCTCGGCCCGCTGTACGACCAGGGCTACGACGGGCGTGGGATCACGATCGCCATCGTCGATTCCTATGGCAGCGACACCATCGCCCACGACCTGCACGTGTACGACCAGGCGTTCGGCCTCCAGCCGATGTGCGGCGAGGAGGGCGTCACGTGCGGGTCCGGCATGCCGCGCTTCAGCCAGCTCCACGTCCAGGGCACGCCGGCGACGGTCGCGCAACCCGGCAACGGCACCAAGCTCGAGGACAAGAGCGCCTGGGCGCTCGAGGTCTCGCTCGACGTCGAGATCGCCCATGCGATGGCCCCGATGGCGAACATCCTGCTGGTGACCACGCCGACCGCGGAGACCCTCGGGGTCCAGGGCTTCCCGCTGATGATGAATGCCGAGCAGTACGTCATCGACAACCACCTGGCCCAGGTCATCAGCCAGAGCTTCGCCTCGGCCGAGGACGCGTTCGGCAGCTTCGCCTCGCTCGAGAACCTGCGCCACGCGTACAAGTCCGCGGCCGCAGCCGGGGTGACCGTCCTGGGCTCGTCCGGCGATGGCGGCACGGCCAACGGGACGAAGCAGCCCGTGGCGACCGGGGGCAACCTCATCCCATTCCCGACCGTCGAGTGGCCCGCGAGCGACCCGCTCGTGACCGGCGTCGGCGGCACCTACCTGTGCATGGACGCGGCGACCGGCACGACGATCGACAACACCGGCCCGAGCGGCAAGTGCCCGCGCTTCGTCGGCCAGCGTGAGGTCGCCTGGACCTTCTCAGGCGGCGGGTTCAGCCACGTCTTCTCGAAGCCGTCCTGGCAGGGCACGCTGCCGGCCGGCTCAACGGCGATCGGATCGATGCGCGGCGTTCCCGACGTCGCCCTTCTCGCGAGCGCCGGCACCGGCCCGCTCGTCTACCTCAGCCTGCCGCCGATCGGCAGCGACCTCGGCGTCGCCGGTTGGTACGTCATCGGTGGGACTTCCGTGTCCTGCCCGGCCTGGGCCGGCATGGTGGCGATCGCCGACCAGATCAACGGCGGCGGCCTCGGGCTCCTCAACCCGGGCCTCTACCGGATCGGCGCCGACCCGACTCGCTACGCGGCGGACTTCCACGACGTCGCGACCGGGAACACCAACCAGGTCGATCCGAGCGTCCCGGGCTACGCGGCCGGGACGGGTTGGGACCCGGTGACCGGCCTTGGGACGCCGGACGCCGCGGTGCTCCTGCCCGACCTCGTCGAGGCGGTGCACGGCCGCTAGGACTCCTCGCGATCCATCGGACTCGGGCCGCCTCGTGGACGGCCACGCCAGCGCCGATGTGGGTCGGGCCCCCGGGGGGCGCCCCGCGGG
>JAPVSP010000285.1:0-3762 GCA_047519685.1 Chloroflexota bacterium | reverse complement strand
GTGATCGCCGCGGTGAGACTCGTCTTGCCGTGGTCGATGTGGCCGATCGTGCCGACGTTGACGTGCGGCTTGGTGCGCTCGAACTTCTTCTTGGCCATCGATCAGAGGCTCCCTGCTGCTCCGTTCGGTCCCGGACGACCGGCTAGACCTTGCTCTTGGCGACGAGCTCCTGCGCGATGCTCGCGGGGACCTCGGCGTAGTGGGACAGCTCCATCGAGTAGCTCGCCCGGCCCTGGGTCATCGACCGCAGATCCGTGGCGTACCCGAACATCTCGGCGAGCGGCACGAATGCCCGGACGACCTGCGTCGAGCCGCGCGAATCCATGCCCTCGATCTGCCCGCGCCGACTGTTCAGGTCGCCGATGACGTCGCCCATGAATTCCTCGGGCATCGTCACCTCGACCCGCATCATCGGCTCGAGGACCGTGGGGCTCGCCTTGGTCACCGCATCCTTGACGGCCATCGAGGCGGCGATCTTGAAGGCCATCTCCGACGAGTCCACCTCGTGGTACGACCCGTCGAAGACGGTGGCCCTGACGTCGACCATCGGATAGCCCGCGTAGATGCCGGTCTCGAGCGCCTCACGGATCCCGTTGTCGACCGCCCGCATGTACTCCCTGGGGATCGTGCCACCGACGATCTTGTCGACGAACTCGTAGCCGGCGCCCTTCGCGTTCGGCTCGAGGGTCAGGACCACGTGCCCGTACTGGCCCCTGCCGCCGGTCTGGCGGACGAAGCGACCGTTCCCCTCGGCCGAGCGGCGGATCGTCTCCCGATAGGAGACCTGCGGACGACCGATGTTCGCGGCGACCTTGAACTCGCGGACCATCCGGTCGACCAGGACGTCGAGGTGCAGCTCGCCCATCCCGGCGATGCGGGTCTGGCCCGACTCCTCGTCCGTGTGGACCTTGAACGTCGGGTCCTCCTCCGCCAGCCGGCCGAGGGCGATCGCGAGCTTGTCCTGGTCGGCCTTCGTCTTGGGCTCGATGGCCACCTCGATGACCGGCTCGGGGAAGGTCATCGACTCCAGGATCACCGGGTGTCCCGGATCGGTGAGCGTGTCCCCGGTGTACGTCTCCTTGAGCCCGACCGCGGCGGCGATGTCGCCCGCGTAGACCTCCTCGATCTCCGCGCGGTGGTTCGCATGCATCTGGAGGATCCGCCCGATGCGCTCCTTCTTGCCGTTCGAGGCGTTGAGGACGTAGGAGCCGGACCTGAGCGTGCCGGAGTAGACCCGGAAGTAGGCCAGCTTGCCGACGAACGGGTCGGCCGCGATCTTGAAGGCCAGCGCGCTGAATGGCTCGGAGTCGTCGGGTGTCCGGAGCAGCTCGGCGTGGGTGCGCGGGTCCTCGCCGATCACCGGCGGGACGTCGAGCGGCGACGGGAGGTAGTCCACGACCGCGTCGAGTATCGGCTGGATGCCCTTGTTCTTGAGGGCCGACCCGGTCAGGACCGGCACGATCCGGTACTGGAGGGTGCCGAGCCGGAGGCCATGCTTGATCTCGTCGACCGTGAGCTCCTTGCCCTCGAGGAACCTGTGGGTCAGCTCGTCGTCGACCTCGGCCACGGCCTCGACCATCGCCTCGCGCTGCCTGGCAGCCTCGGCGAGGAGGTCGGCAGGGATATCCACGACGTCGAACTCCGAGCCGAGGTCGTCGCGGTAGAGGATCGCCTTCATCTCGACCAGGTCGATGACGCCGCGGAACGAGTCCTCGATGCCGATGGGGATCTGGATCGGGACCGGGCGGACCCCGAGCCGATCGCGGATCATCTCGACGTCGCGCCAGAAGTCGGCGCCGGTCCGATCGAGCTTGTTGATGAAGCAGATGCGCGGCACCCGGTAGCGGTCCGCCTGCCGCCAGACCGTCTCGGACTGGGGCTCGACCCCGGCGACGCCGTCGAACACGACCACCGCGCCGTCGAGGACGCGCAGGCTCCGCTCGACCTCGACCGTGAAGTCCACGTGCCCGGGCGTATCGATGATGTTGATGCGATGGTCCTTCCAGAAGCAGGTCGTCGCCGCGGCGGTGATGGTGATGCCGCGCTCCTGCTCCTGGGGCATCCAGTCCATGGTGGCCGCGCCCTCATGGACCTCGCCGATCTTGTAGATCTTCTTCGTGTAGAAGAGGATCCGCTCGGTGACGGTCGTCTTGCCCGCGTCGATATGGGCGATGATGCCGATGTTCCGCGTCTTCGCGAGCGGAACGTCTCGTGCCACGATGGCTTCCCTACGCTCCCTGGCCTACCACTTGAAGTGGCTGAAGGCCTTGTTGGCCTCGGCCATCTTGTGCGTGTCCTCGCGCCGCTTGACCGCCGCGCCGAGGCCGTTCGAGGCGTCGACGAGCTCGGCCGCGAGCTTCTCGCCCATGCTCTTGCCGTTGCGCTTGCGGGCCGCCTGGACGAGCCAGCGGACCCCGAGCGACAGCCGGCGATCGCCGCGGATCTCGACCGGGACCTGGTAGGTCGCGCCGCCAACGCGGCGCGGCTTGACCTCGATGATCGGCGTCGCATTGCGGAGCGCCGATTCCAGGACCTCGAGGCCCGGCCGATGCGCCTGCGCCTCGGCCCGGGCGAGAGCCTGGCGCAGGATGCGGTCCGCGAGGTGCCGCTTCCCGTTCGTCATGAGCTTGGCGGTGAAACGCGCGGTCGTGCGATTCGCCGGGGCCTGCTCGTACTTCTGCTTGCGGGGTACGGTCGGCCGACGGGGCATGGTCTAGCGGCCTCCGGCCTTCTGCCCGACCTTCGCGCCGTACTTGCTCCGGCCCTGCTTCCGGTCGCGCACGCCGGCCGCGTCGAGGGTGCCGCGGATGATGTGGTACTTGACCGACGGCAGGTCCTTCACACGGCCACCGCGGACCAGGACCACCGAGTGCTCCTGGAGGTTGTGGCCGATGCCCGGGATGTAGGCGGTGACCTCCATCTGGTTCGTCAGCCGGACACGGGCGATCTTCCGAAGGGCCGAGTTCGGCTTCTTCGGGGTCATCGTGCGCACCTGCAGGCAAACGCCCCGCTTCTGCGGTGCGCCGGGGATCGGCACCTGGCGCTGCTTCAGGCTGTTCCAGTTCTTGCGCATCGCCGGGGCCTTGATCTTCTCGATCTTTCGGCTCCGGCCGTTGCGCACGAGCTGGCTGATCGTCGGCACGACGACGCGGCTCCTTTCGATTGTTGGGCGAGGTGGCGGTGGCCCTCGATCGCCTCGTCGCCCGCGAGTCGAGCGGGCGTCCGTGGCGTTCACCGGTCTTCTCGGTCGGGTGGTCGGCGCGCACGAACGCGGCGACCCCGGTCGAGGCCACGAGGGCGGAGTGTAGCAGCGGCCCGATCGGGCGTCAAACATGCGGCGGAGCGCCCGAGGGCGCTCCGCGACGCGCTGGCGATCGGTCGGACCCGGTCACTCCTCGGTGCCGGCGACCTCCTCCGCATCCTCGAGGAACGGGTTGGGGCCGGCCTCGGAGGCCTCGGTCTCGCCACCTTCGCCGAGGAAGGCGTTGAGGCCGGGCTCCTCGTCATCGTCGCCTGCGGCCGCCGCCAGCAGGGAGGCGGCCAACCCGGCCGTCTCCTCGTCCGGGGAGCGTCCGATGCCCTCCTCGAGGAAGGGGTTGTACTCGGCCTCGCCGAGCCCTTCGAGAGCCTCGCCCGCGAGGGCCTCGAGCGCCGCCCGGCGCTTGCGCTCGGCGGCCGCGGCGATGTTCTGCGGCGCGCCCGTCCCGGCCGGGATGAGCTTGCCGATGATGACGTTCTCCTTCAGGCCGATCAGGTGGTCCT
>JAPVSP010000284.1:0-1776 GCA_047519685.1 Chloroflexota bacterium | reverse complement strand
CTCCGGTTGCTGGCCGACTGGGGCGCGCGGGGGACCTCGCAGGCCGAGACGCTCCGCCACGACACCTGCGGGACGCCGCTCGAGGCGCGCTGGTTCTGCCCGACCTGCGGGCGCGCGGTGGACGAGCCCGACCTCGACCAGCTGCGGAGGCTGTGACCCGACGTCCGGCGTGGCGTCGGCCGCGGGCCCCCGTCGCTCGGCGGCTCAGCGGCTCAGCGCGGCGGCAGGTAGCGGAGCGGGTCGACGAACACCCCATTCAGGGTGACGCCGAAATGCAGGTGCGAGCCGAGGCTGCAGCCCGTGTTGCCGACCAGCCCGACGACCGTCCCGAGGGCCACGACCTGGCCGACCTGCACCCGGACCGCCGAGAGGTGGCGGTACCAGGCGACCGTCCCGTCGCCGTGGTCGATGTGGACCTGGAGGCCGCCGCAGGCGTCGCCGTAGCCGGCGAGGACCACGCGCCCGCTCCGCGCCGCATGGACGGGATCGCCCGTCTCGCCGTCGATGTCGATGCCCTGGTGATAGCCGTAGACCGTCAAGGACTGGCCGAAGTACTGGGTGATCGGGCCGAGCAGCGGCCACGCCCAGCGCGAGCCCGGGACGGGGGCGCTCGTCGGCCGCGCGGTCGGCGCCGGGGTCGGACGCGGCGTGGGACGGGGCGTCGGCGTCGGTGCGGGAGGGGGCGCTGCGGTCGTGAACGTCGCGCGGGCGGCGGCGGCCAGCGGGACGCCGGCGAACGACCGAGCGGAGGCGTCGACCGACAGCTCGACCGTCGCGCTGCGCGGGAGCGGAACCTCGAGCCGGAGGACCAGGACCGTGTCGCTCTCCGCCCAGCTCGCCGTCCCGGTCACCGGCGCCCCGTTCACGGCGACGTGGAAGGCCGAGGTGCTCGACCGATCCATCGCCTGGCTGAAGCGCACCGAGACGACCCCCGTCGGCGCGACGGCGCTCGCTCCGTCGAGCGGCCGGAAGCGGACGACCCCCGGTGGGGGCAGGACCGAGCCGGGGCGCGTCATCGGCACGGCCACGTCGGCAGGGCCGGTCGACGGCGCCTCGCCGAGCCGCACCGCGAGCGGTGCCTCCGAGCCCTCCGGCCCCGCGGGGGTCAGGGTCGGGACGAGGACCACCGGCCGGAACAGGGTCGATGGCGCCGGCTGATCCGCGGACGCGCCCGTCGCGGCCGTCGCCCGCGGCTCGGCGACCCCGCGGGCCGCGAGGGCGAGCAGGAGGCCCACGCCGAGGACCAGGGCGACACGCGTCACGGCCGCCGACCGGAGGGCGGCTCGGGCGTAGATCGCGGCGAGGACGGGGATGGCCAGGATGGCCGCGACGAGCGACCGGAGGGTCATGCGATAGGCCGTCCGTGGGCGGGTCGAGGGTCGGTAGGGTACCAGCCCGACGGGTCCCCGTGGGGGTTCGCTCCCGGATTGACGACTGCCGCTTTGCTGCTATGCTGCGTTGCATGAAGACTCACTTCGTCACGGTCCAGTCGCGCGGGACCGTCGCCCTCCCGGTCAGCCTCCGCCGGCGGCTCCACCTCGACGAGCCCGGGGCCCAACTGCAGATCATCGAGCAGGAAGACGGCCGGGTCGAGCTTCGACCTGTCCTGCCGGTCCCGGCCGATCAGCGGTGGTTCTGGACCCAGCGATGGCAGGCGATGGAGCGCGAGGTCGACGAGCACGTCGCCGCCGGCCGTGTCGTGGTCGTCGACGGTCCCGAGGCGCTGTTCGAGCACCTGGACGCCTCGCAGAAGCGCTGACCTCGGCGTGAAGTTCG
>JAPVSP010000283.1:0-4700 GCA_047519685.1 Chloroflexota bacterium | reverse complement strand
TCGCAGCTGAGGATGGCGCGCCCGGTCGGGATCGGGTTCTTCCCGGCGTTCGCGCCCGCCGCCAGGACCAGGCCCTGCACGGTCACCTGGAGCCGGCCGTCGGTGAACAGGCGCACCGAGCCACGCTCGAGCTGCCATGGGATGCCGCCCCCGGTCACCCCCTGAAGGACGTGGCCGACCATGGACTGCGGGATCCCGACCAGGCCGGCATCGAGGACCTTCACCCCGCCGGCCTCACCGGATGCGGTCGAGCTGATGGCCAGCGCGGCGACGAGTGCGGCCGCGGCGGCAAACCGGAGCGAGCGAGACATCGTGGTCCCTCCTATGCGTGAGTCGACGCGAGGAGGGGTACGCCGCGGCGCGTCGGGCGGTTTCGCGGAGCGGCGGGCCGGAGGTGGCCGAGCGATCAGGCCGACGTGGCCATCTCGGCGTGAAGCGACGAGGCGATCCCGGCCGCCCAGTCGTCGATCTCGGACCAGGGGCGGAAGTCGCCCTCCTGCGAGTGCGTCGCCGCCGCGAGGGCCCGCTCGGCGAAGCCCAGCTCACGCTTGCTCAGCCGCCCCGGGAAGAGCCGGTGGCCGCGCGCGCCCGTCTTCTCCTGGATCTCCGAGACATCGACGGCCGTGTCCGCGGCGGGCCTCGGCGGGTCGCCGACGGGGCCGCTCGAGAAGAGCCAGACCGGGCGCGCCGCGAGCGCATCGCGCTGGCGGTCCACGAGCTTGCGGGCGGGCTCCAGCCAGGCGCCCATGTACACCGCGCTGCCGAGCACCACGGCGTCGTAGCCCTCGAGCGACGACACCTCGTCCGGCGGTCGCACGATGACATCGAGACCCGCGCTCGTCAGCGCCCGGCCGATCGCCTCGGCGATCCCGCTCGTCGCCCCGTGCTTCGAGGCGGCCGCCACCAGCACCTTCATCGTCTCGACCTCCATCGCCCTCTGGCGGGAGGATGGCGCCGGGGACCCGCCGTGAGCAGGGCCGGCCGGCCCCTATCGAGCCGATCCACCCGCCACCATCGCCGGTCCGGCTGGCGTCCCGGCTCAGCTCTCCGGCCAGCGCTCCTCGAACACGACGTCCGCTCGCGGAAGACGGGCGGTGCCGGGCGCCGACTTCGGCCGCCGGGCCTCGTCGCTGGGGTGGCCGATCGCCACGACGGTCCGGACGAACCGGCCTGCGGGCAGGCCGAGCAGCTCGCGGACCCGTTCCCGGACGTCGGTCCTGATCCACGGATCCCGGCGCCCAGGCCCACGAGCGACGCCGCGGCCAGGGCTCGTTCGGCCGCGCGTCCCTCGTCATAGGCGTGCACGAGGGCCATCCCGGGCTCGTCCGGCAGGACGAGGGCGACCGCGGCGACCGCGTTCCGGAGCGCTCCGGTCTGCGGCAGGCCGGCCTCGGCGACTCGCCCCAGGATCGCGGCGTCGCGCAGGACGATGAACCGCCAGGGCTGGCCGTTCTGGCTGCTGCCCGACCAGCGCGCCGCATCCACGATGGCGTCGAGCTCCGCCTCCGTCACGGGCTCGGCCGTGAAGTCGCGGTACTGCCGGACCCGGACGAGAGGCCGGACGAGCTCGGCCGGGGAGTGGGCGGGGCGACCGGATCGGGAGGCGCCGGGTTCGCTCATGGCACCACGGTGGCACGTCGCCGGCCGGTCCGCTCCGGAAGGGTCGCCGGGACGATCCCGGACGACGGCCGACCCGACATCCGTCCGCTACGACAGCAGCCGGATGAGCTCGCCGGCCAGCCCGATCGCCTCGGGCGTCCGGAGCATCTGGTTGCTGAACGTGAAGCCACCGAAGCCGGCCTCGAGATACGGCTGGAGGAGCTCGGCGGCCCGCTCGGGGGTCGCCGGGGTCAGCGCCGCGCGGCGCTCCCGCGGGATCCGCTCGAGGGCGGCGGCGGCCGCCCCCGCGTCCGGCACGAGCAGGACCGGCGAGCCGACGGTCCGGACGATCGTCGCGGGATCGCGGCCCTCGGCCTCGCAGTGCCGTTCGAGCACCTCCGTCTTGCGCTTGAGCTCCTCGAAGCCGAGCGGGAACCAGTGCGACATGTCGGCGTGGCGGGCGACCAGCCGCAGCGTGCGCCGCTCGCCGCTCCCGCCGACGATGATCCTGGGTCCGCCCGGCTGGATGGGTCTCGGCCGGTTGATGGCCCCCTCGATGCGGTAGTAGCGCCCCTTGAACGAGGGGCGCTCCTCGGTGAACATCGCGCGGCAGATCGTCAGCGCCTCGTCGAGCCGGTCCATGCGTTCGCGGATCGGCGGGAACTCGAACCCGTAGCCCAGGTGCTCGGAGTTGTTCCAGGCCGCCCCCAGCCCGAGCACGGCGCGGCCCCTCGAGATCACGTCGAGGGTCGTCACGGTCTTCGCCAGGAGCGCCGGATTCCGGTAGGTGACGCCGGCGACGAGGGTCGCCAGGCGGATCCGTTCCGTGCGGGCGGCGATCGCGGCGAGCGTCGAGTACGCCTCGAGCATCGGCTCCATCTCGGGGCCCACCCCGCGGATCTGGTAGAAGTGGTCCATCACGGTGACCAGGTCGAAGCCCGCGGCCTCGGCGGCCCGCGCGAGCTCGACGACCCGGTCGAAGAGGGCCTCCGGCGCCACCCCCGCGAACGTGAAGTCGGGCATGTGGTAGCCGAAGATGGGGCGCATCGCTGCTCCTGCTCGAGGATCGTCGGTTCGCGGCCCGATCGTAGCGCTCGCCCACCGAAGACGCGCCGGGCGGGCCCCCGACCGAGCCGGGACCGCTCACCCCAGCCCGAGGAGCTCCCGGACGGTCACGAGCTGGAAGCCGCGCGCTTGGAGGCCGGTGAGGATGCGGGGCAGGGCGGCGTACGTGTTGTAGCCGCCGGCGTGCATGAGGACGATCGAGCCGTTCCCGACCTTGTCCAGGACCTTCGCGACGATCTGGTCGGCCGACGGGCCACCGTCCTGCTCGAGCTTCCAGTCGATCGTGTCGACGTCCCACTTGATCGTGAAGGCGTACCCGGCGGCACCCACGCCGGCCAGCACGTTCGCGTCGACGCCCCCCTCGGGCGGCCGGAAGAGCGGCCGCGGACTCACGCTGCAACGGGCGGTCAGGGCCGCCTCCGCTCGCATCAGCTCCTCGCGCATCTCGGCCTGGTCGAGCGTCCGGAAGTCGGGGTGGCTGTAGCTGTGGTTGCCGATGGTGAGGGCGGTCGGATGGGCACGGATCGTCGCGAGCACCTGCCGTCCGGCCTCGGTCCATCGGTTGTCGGCCATGGCGCCGGTCATGAAGATCGTGGCGTGGACCCCCTCGGCGAGCAGCAGGTCGACGATGGCCAGGGCGTCGCCGACCCGCCCGCCCATGTCGAATGTGAGGGCGACCCGCGGCGAGGTCCCGCTGCCGCGCTCGACGAGCGTGCTCGGGCCGGATGAGGGCGTCGGCGGGGGCGTCGGTGTCGGCGGGGGCGTCGGTGTCGGCGGCCTGGGTGCGGGCGTGGGTGTCGGGCGCGGCGTGGACGTCGGCGTCGGCCCGACCGTGGCGCTCGGGGCAGGAGTCGGCGTCCGCGGCAGCGGGACGCTCGAGGCGCTCGGTCCCGCGGTCGGGCTCGCCGGGATCCCGCTCGCCGTGGGCGCCCCGGACGGAACGGTGGACCCGGGGCTCGGCGACGGCGCGGACGGCCCGGCCGGCGACGGCTCGACGCTGGCGGGCAGCGGTGAGCTCGGCGAGGCCGCGGAGCCGGGCGGCGGGGCGGACGGCGCCCCGAACGAGCAGGCAGCGAGCGACACCGCCAGGAGGAGGGGGAGCGGCCGACGAGACCGGCCAGGCATGGAGCTCGCTCGGATCCGGACTGCTGCGTCCGCCCAAAGCGTAGCGAGTGAGGAGCGCGGGCCGCCAGTACCGAAGGCCACGAGCCGACCGATCCGATGCGCCGGCGTCCTCCGGGCGCGGTCGCCACAGTGACCGGGGAGGGGCGCGAGCCTCTGCTACGATGCGTGCACCTGACCGGATGTCGCGTACGGGGTCCGTCCAGTCGCCCACCGCTGGTCGACAGATGCAAGGGCCCGCGCTCTGCCGGTCGGTGGAGGTCGCGCATGTCCACGGTCACCTTCGACCACGTGACGAAACGCTTCGGCGACGTCGTGGCGGTCGCCGATCTCGACCTCCAGATCCGCGACGGGGAGTTCATGGTCCTCGTCGGCCCGTCGGGCTGCGGCAAGACCACGAGCCTCCGGATGATCGCCGGGCTCGAGGAGATCACCGAGGGGACGCTTCGGATCGGCGAGAAGGTCGTCAACGACGTCGCGCCCAAGGACCGCGACATCGCGATGGTCTTCCAGAGCTACGCGCTCTATCCCCACATGACGGTGCGCGACAACCTCGCGTTCGGCCTGAAGCTGCGCAAGGTCGCCAAGGCCGAGATCGACAAGCGGGTCAACGACGCGGCCGCCATCCTCGACCTCGGCAGGCTCCTCGAGCGCAAGCCGAAGGAGCTGTCCGGCGGCCAGCGGCAGCGCGTCGCCCTGGGTCGGGCGATCGTCCGGGAGCCGGCCGTGTTCCTGATGGACGAGCCCCTCTCGAACCTCGACGCCAAGCTCCGGGTCCAGACGCGCGCCGAGATCGCCCGTCTCCATCAGCGCCTCCGCACGACGATGGTCTACGTCACCCACGACCAGGTCGAGGCGATGACGATGGGCCAGCGGATCGCGGTGATGAGCGAGGCGAAGCTCCAGCAGGTCGG
>JAPVSP010000282.1:0-6946 GCA_047519685.1 Chloroflexota bacterium | reverse complement strand
GGGCAGCAGGCGCGGCATCGAGACGGAGGATAGCGCGACCGCGGTCGGGACGCGGCGGGCCGGACGCGGACGGCCGCCCCCTCCGCGGTACGCGGTGTGACCAACGGCACTGGGCCCCGGGCGGCCGGAGCGGGAACCATGCCTCATCCCATCCGGGGCACTGGGTCGAAGAGCGGGCCGCCGGCGACCCTCGACGCGGCACGTGGACTTCGCGTAGATTGTCGGCTCATCAGGACATATCGGATCGCCGTCAGCGGGGAGGACGCGGCGTCCGCGCTCGGCCAACGAGGAGGCACGAATGCATTCGTCGTTGCGGCGGATCGGCGCACTCGCCGGCGCCGCCCTGTTCGTCTTCGCCGCCTGTACGAGCGGCGCGACTCCGAGCCCATCGGCGTCGCCGGCCGCGTCACCGTCCGCGGCGGCCTCGCCGTCCGCCGCGGCCAGCCCGTCGCCGGCCGCCAGCCCGACCCCGGTCGCCACGGTGCCCGACGGTCTGCTGATCTTCAAGGGCAAGCTCGTCATCTGCTCGGATATCCCCTATCCACCCCAGGAGTTCTTCGACGAGCAGGGCAACCCGACGGGCTCGGACATCGACATCGGAACTGAGATCGCCAAGCGCCTCGGGCTGACCGCCCAGGTCGAGAACTCGGTCTTCGACACGATCATCGCGGCCGTCACGGGCGGCAAGTGCGACATCATCATCAGTGCCCAGAACATCACCGCCGACCGGCTCAAGCAGGTCGACATGGTCCCGTACTTCCAGGCAGGCCAGTCCTTCGTCGTCGCGAAGGGCAACCCGAAGGGGATCAAGACGACCGACGACCTGTGCGGGAAGACGATCGCCGCCGAAAGCGGGACCACCGAGGCCGACTACGTCAAGGGCACCGGCGACTACAAGGACAAGGGCCTGTCCAAGGCGTGCACCGACAAGGGCAGCCAGGCGATCGATCTCAAGGAGTTCCAGAAGGACAGCGACGCGCTGCTGGCGCTCTCTGCCGGGCAGGTCGACGCGTACTTCGCCGACTCCCCCGTCGCCGGCTACTACACCGTGCAGAAGCCCGACCAGTTCGAGCTGTCTCCGATCGCGCCGCTCCAGCCGGCCAAGGAAGGGATCAGCGTGCCCAAGGACGCGAAGACCGGCGGACACACGGCCGTCTTCGATGCCGTGAAAGCCGCCATCCTGTCGATGATCAACGACGGGACGTATCTGAGCATCCTGAAGAAGTACGGCGTCGACTCTGGAGCGATCCAGGCCTCGGACGTCGGCTAGGGGCGACCTCCCTCCGCCGATCCGCAGATGAAGACCCGGTCCGCCGCGTCTCCAGGCACCCGGTCAGCGTGGGCGCTGGCCGGGTGCCTCGTCCTCGGGTTCATCCTCGAAGGCTGCAGCGGCAGCGCCTACCAATACGACTGGAGCATCCTCTTCAGGTCGGTCTTCCAGCCCGACGGTCTCATCCTGTCCGGGATCTGGCTGACGCTGTCGATCTCCGTCATCAGCCAGATCATCGGCGTCGTGCTCGGCGTCTTCGGCGCCCTCGGGAGGATGTCGCGCCTCCTGCCCTTCCGTTGGCTGGCCAACTTCTACATCTGGTTCTTCCGCGGCACGCCGCTCCTCGTCCAGATCACGTTCATCTACTTCGGTCTCGGGGTGACGAAGATCTACCAATGGCCGGAGATCAACCTGCTCGGCCTCGCCATCCCCGGGGCGATCCAGGCCGGGATCTCCGCCCTCGGCGTGAACGAGGGCGCGTACATGAGCGAGATCGTCCGGGCTGGGATCCTGTCGATCGATCCCGGGCAGTTGGAGGCGGCCAAGTCACTGGGCATGACGTACGGCCAGGCGATGCGGCGGATCGTCCTGCCTCAGGCCGCCCGCGTCATCGTCCCGCCGCTCGGGAACGAGTTCAACAACATGCTCAAGACGACATCGCTCCTGGTGATCATCAGCGTCCCCGAGCTGTACGTGACGTTCTCACGTAAGAACTCCAGTGGCCCCACCGTCTTCCATCCGTTCGAGCTGTTCCTGGCCGCAGCGATCTGGTTCCTTGTCCTGACGACGATCTGGAGCGTGATCCAGTCCTGGATCGAGCGGCGGCTCGGCCGCGGCGTCGCCGGGGAGCGGCCACCGGGCCTGCGGGAGCGCCTCTTCGGCGGCGCGGCAGCGACGGGACCCGAACCCACCCGGATCAGCGGAGGCCGGTGATGCGCGAGACCCCGCACGACCTCCTCGACGTCATCGGCGGCGCTCCCAGCGCGGCCGTGGCGACGGTCGTCGAGGCGACCGACGTCCACAAGTGGTTCGGCCGGCTGCACGTCCTGAAGGGCGTCTCCATGACGGTCAGGCGGCAGGAGGTCGTCGTCGTCATCGGCGCCTCGGGCTCGGGCAAGACGACGTTCATCCGCTGCATCAACCACCTCGAGAAGATCCAGCAGGGCCGGATCATGGTGAACGGCCATCTCATCGGCTATCGCGAGACGAACGGGAGGATCGTCGAGGACCGCGAGAAGAACATCGCGAAGCAACGCCAGGACGTCGGGATGGTCTTCCAGCGCTTCAACCTGTTCAACCACATGACGGCGCTGGATAACATCATCGAGGCCCCGCTCCGCGTCCGCGGCATCCCCAAGGACGAGGCGATCGCGATGGGTCGGGCGCTGCTGGTCCGGGTCGGCCTGGCGGCGAAGGAGAACGTCTACCCGGCGCAGCTCTCGGGCGGCCAGCAGCAGCGGGTCGCGATCGCCCGGGCGCTGGCGATGAAGCCGGCGCTGATGCTCTTCGACGAGCCGACCTCGGCCCTCGACCCGGAGATGATCGGCGAGGTGCTCGAGGTCATGAAGGAGCTCGCCCGGGAGGGGATGACGATGATCGTCGTCACCCACGAGATGGGCTTCGCCCGCGAGGTCGCCGACCGGGTCCTGATGATGGACGACGGCCAGATCATCGAGGAGGGCACGCCCCAGCACTTCTTCGAGGCGCCGACGCACGAGCGCACGAAGTCGTTCCTCTCGAAGATCCTCTAGGAGCGCCGGGCAGGGCCGCCCCGTCGCCCGCTTCCCCGAGGGACGTGGCCGGCTGCGGCAAGTGTCTGGTAGGCGCCGATCGAGGTCGCGTCGGGCGGGACCCCGAGCGGTGACGCGCCGATCGCGGCCACACACAGGACCGACCGTTCGACGCGAGACCCGGCGGAGAGCGTGACCAGGTAGTCGCCTGGGGCCCACGGGCCCGGCAGCGGAGCGAGGAGGACGAGGCCCGGGACCGGGTCGAGGACGGCCCCGATCGTCAGCTTGAGACGCCTGCCGCCCACGAAGAGACGCTCGACCTGGACGGCCCTCGCCGGGAGCGCCGCGGCGTGGGCCAGTCCCACGACGGCCTCCCCCGCCTCCGTGATGGGCGCACCGGCGCAGGTCTCGCCAAGCGCCTCGACCGTCGACGGAGCTCGTCCCGGCGGTTCGGGCAGCAGCCGGATGAACGCGTCGGCGGAGGCTCCGCTGACGCCTGAGACCCCGACGACGAAGCCGCTCGACCCGGCCCACGTGGCCATGCCCCGGGTCGCCGAGAGCCAGCGCGGCACGTCGCCGATCGAGCCCGGTGAGAGCTCGACGTGGAGCGAGCCGACCTCGACCCGGCCGTCGGGATCCCGCCAGGACGCCTGCAGGCGGTACGGTCCGGCCGGCCAGGGCCGCCCGTACGGTGCATCCACCACGGCCCACGCCATGCGCCCCTCCGGGGTCGTGGCCGATCCGGTCCGGGTCGCCCGGTAGCGGACGTCCGGTCCGCCCGCCAGCCGCTCGAGGTATACGTCCAGCGGGGCGGCGCCGGACGGGAGCCGGAGGCCGATCCCGGTCGCGCCCGGGGCGTAGCCGCGGGAGACGGACGACGTGGGGTCCGCGACGGACCCGCCGACCGCCGCCAGCCATTCGTGCCGCTCGTCGAGGGCGGGTCCGGGGCGCCCCGGGAGCGCGATGGCGACGCCGCCCGCGACCAGGAACCCTTCCGGTCCTGGCGCCGCCCCCGGGACCGGCGGCGCGTCGGCCATCGGCTCCGAGCTGGGCACCTGGCGAGCCGGATCGGGCGGCACGCCATCGGGTCGGCCAGCGGCGCTCGCGATCATAAGCGTCAGGTGCCGGATCCCGTCGGCGCAGAGGAGGTCGATCCGGTACGAGCCGGCCGGCCACTGCTCGAGCGGGTGGCCCTCGATCGCCGGAGGGAGGAGCAGCCACTCGCCGAGCCCGACGTCACCGGGGAGTGTCCGGACGTCCAGCCACCGCAGCGTCGGGCCGGCCCCTGACCCGTCCGGGGGCACCACCGTCGGCGGCTGCCAGACGCGGATGTCGAGCGGCGGCTCGGCCGACGGGCTGGTGATGCCGATGAGGCGGATCGGGCCGCCCGCCTCGACGATCGTCACGCTCGAGGCCGCTGCGACGGGGGGCGCCGAGGGCGGCGGATCGGCCGTCGCGTCGGCGTTGCCGACCGGGGCGACCGGGGACCAGGCGCCCATGAGCGGCGCGGCGCCGGCCGGTCGGACCAGCACGCCCGGTGCCTCGGTGGTCCCCGCGTCGATCAATGTGCGGACGCCCCATCCGTCTCGGACGGGGAGCGCCGCGACCAGCGCCGCCCAGGCCGGGAGTCCGGGGCCCGAGACGGTCGGGGTGGGGCCCGCAGCGGTCGGAGTCGGGCTCGGCCGATCCGTGGCGTTCTGATCCGGCGAAGGCCCGGCGCCCGATCCACCGGCCCACGGCTTGGCCAGCGCGAGACCGATGAAGGCGACGACGAGCGCGGCGACGAGCAGGCCGCGGTCCGGGAGCCGGCTCCGCCGGCCGAGGGGCTCGGGCTCGAACGCGACGGACACGCCGCGCGGTCCCGGGCCGGGCCCTCAGCCGGCGGCGGGTACGACGCGACCCTCGGCGTCGAGGGTCGCGCGCCGCCGCAGGGCCCGCAGCTCGGCCCCGGGCACCTGATCGCGGGCGTGGTAGCTCGAGCGGACGAGCGGACCCGATTCCACGTGCTTGAAGCCCAGCGCCAGCGCCTCCATCCGAAGCTCCGCGAACTCGTCGGGCCGGTAGTAGCGGACGAGTGGCAGGTGCTGCTCGGTCGGGCGCAGGTACTGGCCGATCGTGAGGATGTCGCAGTCGACGGCGCGGAGGTCGCGGAACGTCCGGCTGAGCTCGTCGCGCTCCTCGCCCAGACCGACCATGATCGAGCTCTTCGTGTGGACCGCCTGCCCGGTCTCGAGCCCGTACGCCTTCGCTCGCTCGAGCACCCCGAGCGAGCGGTCGTAGCGGGCCCGCCTGCGGACCGGCTTCTGGAGCCGCTCGACCGTCTCGACGTTGTGGTTGAGGATGTCGGGACCCGCGGCCATCACGTCTCGCAGCGGCGCCTCGGCTCCGTTGAAGTCGGGGATGAGCACCTCGACGCCCATCCCGGGGCAGCGCGCGCGGAGGTGGCGGATCGTCTCCGCGAAGATGTGCGCCCCGCCATCGGACAGATCGTCGCGGGCCACGGACGTGACGACGACGTGCTCGAGGCCAAGCCCGGCGACCGCCTCGGCGACCCGGCGCGGCTCGTCCTCGTCGAACCAGGTCGGCCGGCCGGTCTTGATCGCGCAGAAGCCGCAGGCCCGGGTGCAAGTGTCGCCCAGGATCATGATCGTCGCGGTGCGCTGGTCCCAGCACTCCCCGATGTTCGGGCAGCGGGCTTCCTCGCAGACGGTGTTGAGCGTCAGCCCGCGGAGGAGCCGCTTGAGGTCCTGGTAGTTGTCGCCCGAGGGGAGCTTCGCCCGGATCCACTCCGGGTGACGGCGGGCCGGCAGCGAGCCGTCGGCGGCCGGGCCGATCGAGCCACCGCCCATGGCGATGGACAGGGGCTCGCGTGGACGGTGGTCGTGGCCACCCGGCGGGGGGAGGATCGGGAGCTCGCGTGCCATGGCGGGAGTCTACGCGGGGTCCGCCCGGGGCGCGCCGGCAGGGCCTGCGCGCCCGTGACGGCCTAGTAGATGGCGGTCTCCGGACCGACCGCCTCGAGCCACGACTTGACGTCGCGGAGGAAGGCCGCCGCCCGTGCGCCGTCGTTGGCGCGATGGTCGATGCCCATGACCACGTTCATCACCGGCCGGATCGCGATGACGTCGCCGTCCGGCGTCTCGACGACGACCGGCCGCTTGGTGATGGCCTCCATCGTCAGGATGGCGACCTCGGGCACGTTGATGATCGGCATGGTCATGTTCGAGCCGAACCAGCCCGTGTTGTCGACGGTGAACGTGCCGCCGCCGAAGTCATCGACGCGCAGCTTGCTCGCCCGGGCCCGGGCGGCGACGTCGGCGATGGCGTGGTTGAGCCCGTTGAGCGAGAGCTGGTCGACGTCGCGGACGACCGGCACGATGAGCCCGTCGTCGACGGCGACGGCCACGCCGACGTTGATCCTGCGCTTGGCGAGGAGACCCGCGTCGGTCCAGTGGGCGTTGAATGCCGGATGCCGCCTGAGAGCGTCCACCGCCGCCTTCACGACGAATGGGACGTAGCTGAGCGAGACCCCCTCGCGAGCCTGGTAGTCGCGCTTGAGCGACTCTCGGAGGCGGACGAGAGCCGTGGCGTCCACCTCCATCTGCACATAGGCATGCGGGGCCTGGAGCGACCGGGTCATCTGCGCTGCGATCCCCTTCCGCATCTGGGTCATCGCGACGAGGACCTCGTCGGCGCCGGCCGGGAAGACGACCGAGGGACCGGCACCGGCGAGGGCCGGGCTGGGCGGGGCGGGCGGAGCCGGCGGGGCGGTCGGCGCGCCCGTGGCGGGCGGTGGCGGCGCGACGGGAGCCGGCGCGACAGGAGCCGGTCGCTGCCCGCGGACCGGCCGCCCGACGCGCATGGCCTCGACGAAGTCGATGACGTCCTCGCGGGTGATCCGTCCGCCGCCCCCGGTCCCGACGATCTGCGCCGCGGACAGCCCGTG
>JAPVSP010000281.1:0-6002 GCA_047519685.1 Chloroflexota bacterium | reverse complement strand
TCGGGCCGCACGCTCAGGCGACCACCGCCGCGGCTGCGGCTGCCGGCCCGGGCTCGGCACGCGGACCTTCGACCAGGACCTCGGCCGTCTCGTCGGGCTGACCCGCCCGTCGGATGAGATACGCGTGGTGGATCTCGGCGATGCCACTGGCGAGGGTCGCGCCGACGGCGCAGTACTTGGTCGCTGACAGCTCGATCGCGCGCCGCACCGCGTCGGCGTCCACGTCGCCGTCGACGACATGCAGGAGGTCGATCCGCGTGAACGCCGCCGGCTGCGCATCGCGCTGTATCCCGCTCGCACGGACCTCGTAGCGCGCCACCGACTGGCGCTTCTTGCGGAGGATCGAGATGACGTCCATCGCCGTGCAGCCGGCCACAGCCAGCGGCACGAGCTCGGCGGGGCGCATGCCGGCGTCGCCCTCAGCGTCGTCGAGGACGAGCTCGTGCCCGCTGCCGACTCGTCCGGCGAACCGGAGCGCGTCTCCGTCGAGCGTCACCGATGCGGATTTGATGGCCATCAACTGCTCCGATCCTGCTGGAGCCCGTCGTGGAGGTGGTCGCCGACGGGCACCTTGCTGGGCGGGAACGCCCGACAAGCATACTGGCTGTTTGCGCGCTTGCGCAAACAGGCAAGGACCGGCGCATCGCCGTGGGAGACGGCCTGCGGCTGGAGAGCCGACCGGCGGGACGACGTCCTGCCGGTCGGCCCGAGGTGACCCGACTAGTGCGTCGGGCCGATAGGACGGACGGCGTTCGGCCGACCAGAGTCGAACGTCGCGACGACGACGGCCGCCTGCCTTTGTTTGGCTCGATGACCGGCGATCAGCGCGCCTCGAGCGGCACGTAGCTCCGGGCGGTCGCCCCGACATAGAGCTGGCGCGGTCGCCCGATGCGGGAACCCGGGTCCTGCATCATCTCGCGCCACTGCGCGATCCAGCCGGGAAGCCGGCCGATCGCGAACAGCACGGTGAACATCTCGGCCGGGAACCCCAGCGCCCGGTAGATCAGCCCGCTGTAGAAGTCGACGTTCGGGTAGAGCTTGTGGTCGACGAAGTACCCATCGCGGAGCGCGATCTCCTCGAGCTCCCGGGCGATCGTGAGCAGCTCGTCGTCGGCCCCGAGCTTCGCGAGGATGGAGTCCGCGGCCTGCTTGATGATCCGAGCGCGCGGATCGTAGTTCTTGTAGACGCGATGCCCGAACCCCATCAGGCGGAACGGGTCGCTCTTGTCCTTCGCCCGATCCACGTACTTCCCGACGTTGCCGCCGTCGGCCGCGATCGCCTGGAGCATCTCGAGGACCTCCTGGTTCGCGCCCCCGTGCAGGGGGCCCCAGAGGGCCGCGATGCCGGCCGAGATCGAGGCGTAGAGGTTGGCGTGGCTCGATCCGACCAGCCGGACCGTGGAGGTGGAGCAGTTCTGCTCGTGGTCGGCGTGGAGGATGAGCAGGACGCGCAGCGCGCGCGCCGCATCGGGATCGATGACGTAGGGCTCGGTCGGCACCGCGAACATCATCCGCAGGAAGTTCGCCTCGTAGTCGAGTGAGTTGTCCGGGTAGATGAAGGGCTGGCCGATCGACTTCTTGTGGGCGAACGCGGCGATCGTCGGCATCTTCGCGATGAGCCGCACGGTGCTGATCTCGACATCCTGGGGGTCGAGCGGGTCCTGGGAGTCCTGGTAGAACGTCGACAGCGCGCTGACGGCCGACGACAGGATGCCCATCGGGTGGGCATCCTTCGGGAAGCCGTCGAAGAACCGCTTGAGCTCCTCGTGGAGCAGCGTGTGGTGCTTGATCCGCTGGACCCAGTCCGCGAGCCGATCGGCCGTCGGCAGCTCACCGTAGATGAGGAGATACGCAACCTCGAGGAAGGACGAGCGCTCGGCGAGCTCCTCGATCGGGTAGCCCCGATAGCGCAGGATGCCGGCCTCGCCGTCGAGGTAGGTGATCGAGCTCCGGGTCGACGCGGTGTTGGCGTAGCCGTAGTCGAGCGCGGTCACCCGCCCGTCCCGGAGCAGGGCGGCGATATCGACGGCTGGCTGGCCTTCCGTGCCGTGTTCGACGGGCAGGTCGAGGACAAGGTCGCCGAGCCTCAGCTGGGCGACCGCGGGCGGCGCAGGAACCCCCGGGGTCGGAGCCTGACCGGTGGAGGCGTTGGGGGTCTGGGCGACGGTCATCGGTCTACTCCTGTGCGCTCCCACGCGAGCCTGCGAGGTCCATCAAGTTGGCGGTGCGACGCGAGCGCGAGTAGGGCCATTCGGCCACCCGTCCGCAGGGCCTGCGGGCACACTGTGCGGATCCCATGCGGCTCGCGGCGTCGAGCTCCCGCGCCGATCGCACCCTCCCCCCGGGGGAGACCGGTGGGCGCCGTCGAGTGGACTCGAGGACAGCGCTTCCGAGACCGGCGATGGGTCGGCGAGCCGGTCAGGACGCCCGGCGGTCCGGGACCGGCAGCGGCCGGAGCAGCTCGTCCCAGAGCTCCTCCTCGGTGACGACCCGCAGCCAGTCGGCCTGCTCCCGGTTGACGATGATCGTGCCGCTCGACTGCCTGGTGCGCTCGCCGCCCGACCAGTATTCGATCCAGGCGTCCGTCAGCGGGACCATCGGCGGCCGCTCTCCCACGCTCGCGATGGGATCGCTGCCCGGCGCGGCGTGGACGTATCCGCCGATCAGGTAGTTGGCGCATTGGATGGCGATCGGGTGGGTCCGGGTGAGCCGGCGGCGCGACTCGTCCCCGCGCGGGCCGCTCGCGTGGACGGCGATCAACTCGCTGCAGCGGATGAGGACCTCGTCGGCCAAGCGCGTCTCACCGTCCTCCAGGCTCTCGATCTCGACATCCGTGAGCAGGAGCTCGTCGTGAGCGTTCAGCAGGTCGGTCAGTCGATCGGCCAGCAGGCGGACCCAGCCGAACACCCGGTGGTGCCTGGCGTAGGCGACGAACCGGACGAGCGGCACGTCCGCGACCGAATCCGGCTCGAAGATCTCCTCGGGCGAGCGCTGGAGGATGAAGTGCAGGCGACCCGGGGGCGTCTGGGGCAGCATCGACTCGGCACGATACGATCCGGGCTCAGGTCACGGAATCACCCGAACGTACCGCCGCGGGCGGGCGCTCGACCTCGCGCGACGGGCTCCCCGCCGCGCGTGGCGCTCGATCGGCCACGTCGGCTCGGGTGCCGCCCGGAGCATCAGGCGGGTCGTCCGCCCTTCGCTCGCGACATCGCGGTGGCCGCCGCCTGCAGGGACTCCGCAGCCAGGCTCAGGCCCTGCAGCCCGGGCAGACTGGCGTCCTCATGCTCGATGTTGACCGCCATCTGAGGATCGACCGCCGCGAGCGCGGCAAGGAAGCGGGTCCAGAAGTCGATGTCGTGGCCGCGGCCGACGGCCACGAACTCCCACGGCGGCGTCTCCGGCCAGCGATTCAGGAAGTACCGCCCGCCCAGGCCGATCCGCGGCTCGTCCGGTCCGACCGGTCGGTAGCGGTCGTCCAGCACGCCGGCCAGCCGGCGGTTCTCCTCGTTGATCCGCGTGTCCTTCGCGGCCGCATGGAACACCAGCGGACCGAGGTGCTCGATGGCTGCCACCGGGTCGATGCCCTGCCAGAACAGGTGGCTCGGGTCCATCTCGGCGCCGACGTGGGTGCCGCCGACCAGCTCGACGAGCCGTTCGAGGGTCGGCGGGTTGAACACCAGGTTGTGGGGGTGCATCTCGACGCAGACCTTGACATCGGCCTCGGCAGCCAGCGCCTCGATCTCGCGCCAGAACGGCTTCGCGACCTCGGTCCACTGGTAGTCGAGGGCCTCGGTGTACGCGCTGTCCCAGGGGGCGACCGCCCAGGACGGGAGGCGCCCACCAGGGTGTGCCGCGGGTAGCCCGGACATGGCGACGACGCGCCGGACGCCGAGGAGGCCGGCCAGTCGGATCGCTCGTCGCAGGTCCTCGGCGTGCCGGGGCCCGACCTCTGGATCCGGGTGGAGCGGGTTGCCATTGACGTTGAGCGCGGTCAGGACGATGGCGCTGCGATCGTAGAACGCGAGGTAGTCGTCGCGGGCGGTCCTGCTGGCGAGCAGCCCGTCGACCGGCAGGTGCGGGGCCGGGATGAAGCCGCCGGCGTTCACCTCGGCACTCTCGAGGCCGAGCTTGCGGAGGAGCTCCAGCGCCTCCGGCAGGGAGTGATCGTGGAGGCATGCGGTGTAGGCCCCGAGTCTCATGGGTGCTCCCTGCAGTCCATCTCACCGACCATGGCGCTCGCCCGAAAGGCGACCCGCTCGCGTGTCCACCGGGTCAGCCCAGCGACCGCATCTCACCGCTCGCGCGAGCCGACTCGACCACGGCGCCGAGGATCCGCATCGTGTGCAGCCCTTCGGCGAACGACGGACACGGCGGCAGCCCGTCGATGCCCGCCACCTGCTCGAGGAACGCCCGGGCCTGGAATGTGAACAGCTCCGTGTAGCCATGGCCCACGCCAGCGAAGGCCATGGGAAGGCCCTGCTCGATGTAGGGGTGCAGCGGGCCGGTCAGGACCTGTCGGAACCCCTGGGTCGCGCCGTCGGGAGCGCCGTCGCAGAAGCCGAACTCGGCCGGGCGTGCCTGGTCGAACGTCGCGGCCCCCTTCTCGCCGAACACCTCCAGCCCCAGCGAGTTCGGCAGGCCATAGGCCACGCGCGACACGGAGAAGGTCCCGACCGCCCCGCCGTCGAAGTCCGCCGTGAAGGAGGCCACGTCCTCGTTCTCGACGGGCTCGGTCCGCTCACCGACCTCCACCCTCGAGTGACCGACGGGGGCGGCGAGCGGCACGGGCCGTCGGTCGACGAACGTCGCGAGCGTGCCGCCGCGCACCGACGTGATGGGCCCGCACAGGAGCTCGGCCACGTCCACCAGGTGGCAGCCAAGATCGCCCAGGGCACCCGACCCGGCAGCGCCCCGATAGCGCCAGCTCATGGGCGAGCGGGGGTCCGCCCCGTAGTCGCACCAGTAGCGTCCGTTGAACTGGCGGATCCGGCCCAACGTGCCCCGAGCGATCTGGTCGCGGATGGCGCCGATCGCCGGCGAGCGTCGATAGGAGTAGCCGAGGACCGCCGTCAACCCCGTCCGCTCCGCGGCCTCGACCATGGCCTGGGCATCGTCGAGGGTGCCGGCCATCGGCTTCTCGCAGAGCACGCTCTTGCCAGCCGACAGCAGTCCGACCGAGACCTCCCGGTGGAGATCGTTGGCCACGACCACGCTGACCGCATCGATCTCCGGGTCCGCGGCCACCTCCTCCCAGCTGCCGACCGCGCGCTGGTAGCCGTAGCGGCGCGCGGCGTCGCGTGCGAATGCCGGGTTCGCATCGGCGATCGCCACGAGACGCACGCGGGGGAGTCGCTGCTCGAACACCGTCGAGGCGGTCCGATACGCATTGGCGTGCGACCGCCCGGCCATGCCCGCCCCGATGACGGCGACACCGATCGAGGATCTCACCGCTCAGACCGTCCGACTCTCGCTGGGCCCGGTGGGAGGCGGGTCGTCGCGACCCCGAGCGACGCTCACCGTCGATCGCATTCTCGCGTTCATGCCGCGTCGCCGTAAAGCCTGCGAGGTCACGCGATGTCGGCGATCGAGGCGCGCGCTACCTGCGCGGTGGTTTCGTCGCCCGGACGCGGCGACCCTGCGGCGCGATGGTGGGAGCCTGCGGGTGCAGCCCGAACCGGATCGCCTGGTCCGGCCAGCCCGGATCGTCGGGCGACCAGGATCGCGTCGTGGAGCCGCGGTCATCGACGCGGCGGATCGAGCCATCGACATCGAGGACGAGCCGGCCGCCGTCGGCGAGCTCGAGTTCGTGCCGCCTGAATCGGCGCCTTCGTGGCGCGGCGTCGCGCTGGGGCTCCGGCCGGTCGAGCTCGTCGTTCATGATGGTCTCCCATCCCGTGCGGAGAGTGACCGGGCGCCCTGGACGATGCGTGACGTGCGCTCGTTTCGGCGGACGGGAAGCTGAAGAGTCGACGGACTCGATCGTACGGCACGCCGACGCT
>JAPVSP010000280.1:0-1641 GCA_047519685.1 Chloroflexota bacterium | reverse complement strand
GCCTCGCCAGGCGACCCATCGTCAGAGCCCTGACGGGAACGCGTAGGAGGCTGGGATCGGGTTCGGGAGCTGAGCGGGCGTTCCGAGGGCGACGACGATCTCCTGGTGGTCCGCGAGGACGAGGGAGCGAGGGTCGCTGGCGACCGGCTGGCCGTTGACAAAGACCGACAGGGTCCGGCCGTTCCCGTCGCAGATCCCGCCGACGCAGTGGCTGTCGAGGCGGACGCCCCAGATGTCGAAGAAGTCGCCGAGGGTGAAGTCGCGGACGACCGGCGACTCGACGTGGATGATCCCGGTCGCATCGTGCGTGTGGATCGGGGCGAGGAAGCCCGCCGCGGCGTCGATCCCGATGTCGGCGGGCACCGGCACGGGCTGACCGTCGACGAGGATGTCGAGGTGCTGGTGCGTGTGGAGGACCTCGCCCTCGGCCGTGAGCGCGGGCAGCCCGATGGCCTGGAGCCGAGCGCGTAGGTTCGCCGACTCGGGCGGCCATGGCGGCGGGCCGGCATTCAGCCCGGGCAGACTCGCGGCGCTCGACGCGCTTGTCGCCGGCGGGCTCGACGCGCTGGTCCCCGTAGGGCTCGACGCGCTGGTCCCCGTAGGGCTCGGCACAGCCGTCGGGCTGGCCGAGGTCGCCAGAGCGTAGCCGCCGGCAAGGACACCGAGGACGACGACCACTGCGGCGATGAGGATCCAGGCCCGGTAGGAGCGCCCGGGCTCGGCAGCTCGAGCAGAGCGGCGTGCCGCGCGCTCGCTGGCGCGACGAGAAGCGCGGCTGGTGGACTGGGGACGCTTCGTCACGGCCGGAGTGTAGCCACGATTCCTTCCCTGGCTACGATGGTCTCGATGGATCGGATGCGCCCGACGGCGCGGGAGCAAGGAGATTGCGATGGAGTGGGTCACCCGCGAGCATCCCCACACCGACCGGATCGCCTGCCCCTGGCTGATCCTTCGGTTCATCGACCCAGAGGCGGTGATCACGTACCTCCCGCGTGACGAGGTCCTCTCGTACGCGAAGCGCACGGGCGCCGTGAGCTTCGACGCGCCGGGCGCGGAATACACCCACCGCGATGGGCTCTGCTCGTTCGAGGTCCTCGTCGAGGAGTACAAGCTCGGCGGCGACCCGCCGCTCACGCTCGTCGCCAAGGTCGTCCACGGCGCCGACGTGTCCGAGGACGCCGACATCACGCCACAGAGCCGCGGGCTCGAGGCGATCGCGCGCGGGTTCATGGACCTCGGCCTCACCGACCAGGCCCAGCTCGCCGCCGAGCTGCCCGTCTACGACGCGCTCTACGCGTGGGCGAAGCGGCAGGTGAGCGAGGGCTGATCCGTGGGCCTTCGTCTCGGTCGAAGCCGCCGCGACCCGCATGCTCGGGCAGGTCGATGCAACCTCGTGCAACGATCCACCGTGGCCTGCGACGCCTCTGCGTCGCCCACAGCATCGGCCGGGTGACGGGCGCGGCCATGGACGGGCTAGAGAGCCCGGCCTCGGGGTCGATCACGGCTGGGGCGCGGCAACTTCGGGACCCCTATCCACTACCCCGTCAACGCCACGGAGGGGAGCGGGTGAGAGCAGGGGTCCGAAGTGGCGAGAACCTGGCACCGCTGACGCGGGAGCACCCCTGGGACCTGGTCCGCCGG
>JAPVSP010000279.1:0-2840 GCA_047519685.1 Chloroflexota bacterium | reverse complement strand
GCGCTCGCGGGCGGGCGGACCGGGCGCCCGACGGGCGGCGACGACGAGCAGCAGGAAGGACGTCTCGACGACATCCACCCCGGCGATGACCGCCGCCACGACGAGCGGCAGCGGGTGGGCGAGCAGCCAGCCGGCGGCCGCCGCGAACGCGGCGAGCGCGAGGAAGACCAGCCGGATCCCGCGGAGCATGCTCCCGAGCTCAGCGCCCTCGACCGAGCCGCGGAGCCGGCCGGCGCCCTCGACGCGTTCGACGGCCGAGCGGAGCAGCCACAGGCCGAGGACGACCATCGCGCCGATGAGCCCGGCCCGGACGAGCGTCGGCGGAGCCACCAGGGCGTCGAGCAGGCCCGGGTCCCAGCCGGCGGCGGTCCCGAGGGCGAGCGCGGCGAACCCGAGCCCGAGAGGCAGGAGGCGCATCACGCCGCGGCCTCGACCCGCAGCGCCACCTCGAAGACGACCCCGTCGACGATCCGCCAGGCGCGGACCGACGGCTCGCCGGTCGCCGGGTCCGCCGCGGCCTCACTGAGCGAGACGAGGATGTAGAGCGCGTCCGGGTACCTCGCCGCCCCGATGTCGGTCGGCGATGGCCGGGCCGCCGAGCGGACGTGCGAGTGGACGATCGCCCAGAAGACCTCGTCGGCGTCCTCCGTCTGGAGCGTCAGCCGGAGGAGGTCGTCCGGGTGGACCTCGTAGCGGTACGGCGAGGCGACCGCGTTGCGGGTCGGCTCGAACCGGAGTGCCCGCCCACCCTCGGCCGCCGGACGGTCGCCGACGACGATCCCGCAGGCCTCGTTCGGGTAGCCCGCCCGGGCGTGGGCGACCATCGCGTCGCGGACCTGGGCCGGAAGTGCGGCCTCGACCGGGCCGGGATGGGGCGGGACGTCGGCGCCGGGAGCCTTCGGCGACCCCGTCACCACCAGTTGACCCCGCCCTCGAGGTCCGCCTCCATCTCGTCCAGGTCGCGACTGAACGTGCCGGCCGACAGGTACTTCCAGCCACCGTCCGGCAGCAGCGCGACGATCGTGCCCGACGCCATCCGCTTCGCCACCCGCGCGGCGGCGACCAGCACCGCGCCGCAGGACGGGCCGGCGAAGATCCCCTCCTTGAAGACGAGGTCGCGGAGCGCGGCGATCGCGTCCCGGTTGCTGACCAGGAACTTCCCGTCGAGCAGCCCCGGGTCGAAGATCTCCGGCACGAACCCCTCGTCGAGCGAGCGCAGGCCCTGGACGTTCTCGCCGGGCAGCGGCTCGGCCGCGTAGACCTTCACCCCGGGCCTGTGCTCGCGCAGGTAGCGCGAGACCCCCATGAGGGTGCCACCGGTGCCCAGCCCGGCCACGAAGACGTCGATCTCCGGGCAGTCGGCGAGGATCTCCGGCCCGGTCGTCTCGTAATGCGCCCGGGGATTCGCCGGGTTCCCGTACTGGTACGGCATGACGAAGCGCGGGTCGCGCTCGCAGAGGACCTTGGCGAGCGCGATCGCACCGTTGGATCCCAGGTGCCCGGGCGAGTCGACGATCTCGGCGCCGTAGAGCGCCGCCATCTGCCGCCGCTCCTGGGTCACGTTGTCGGGCATGACGAGCGCGACCCGGTAGCCCTTGCGGCGGCCGATCATCGCCAGCGCGATGCCGGTGTTGCCGCTCGTGGGCTCGAGGATGATCGAGTCGGGTCCGAGCAGCCCCCGCCGCTCGAGGTCCTCGACCAGGTACTTCGCCACCCGGTCCTTGACCGAGCCGGTCGGGTTGTACATCTCGAGCTTGGCGAAGATCCGGACGGCCGGGCTCGGGCTCATCCTGGGGATCTCGACGAGCGGCGTGTGGCCGACCGCGTCGAGGATGCTCTCGTAGCGGCCGCCGTGGCGCGGCAGCTCGTCATGGTCGTGGAAGTGCGGGTGCTCCGAGTCGTGGGCCGCGGCGGCGTGCGCGGGAGCCGCTGCCCCGCCGCCGTTCCCGTGCTCGTGCTCGTCCGGGCCGAGCGCCCGCAGCGCCGGCATCGCCATGGGCCTCAGCCGCCGGCCATGGCGGGCAGGATGATGACCGTGTCGGCCGGCCCGACCGGGGTCGCCCGCTCCTGGAGGAAGCGGACGTCCTGGCCGTCGACATAGACGTTGACGAAGCGATTCAGCTCGCCCGCGTCGGTCAGCAGCTGTGGGCCGAGCGCGGGGAACCGGTCGACGAGGGCGCTCAGCACCTCGCCGACGGTGCCCCCAGCGACGTCGACCTGCTTCTCGCCGCCGGCGCTCGCGCGGAGGACCGGCGGGATGCGGACGAGGCTCATGCCCGGCCTCCCGGGACGTCGAGCGAGCCGACGGAGCCCAGGACGAACGGCTCGTCCGGCCCGACCGTCGCCGCCGTCAGCGGCCGGCCGGCCTTCCGCGCCTCGACCGCCGCGTCCGAGCAGACGGGGCAGGCCGGGTCGCGCTTCAGCCGGAGCTCGGTGAACGAGGCGTCGAGCGCATCGAAGAGCAGCAGCCGGCCGGCCAGCGATTCGCCGATGCCGAGCAGCAGCTTGAGGACCTCGCTCGCCTGGAGCATCCCCATGATCCCGGGCACGACGCCCAGGACGCCGGCGACGGAGCAGCCCGGCGCGAGCTCCGGAGGCGGGGGCGTCGGGTAGAGGCAGCGGTAGCACGGCCCCTCGAACGGCTTGAAGACCGTGAGCTGGCCCTCGAACCGGAAGACCGAGGCGTGCACGACCGGGATGCCGGCGACGACAGCCGCGTCGTTCAGGGCGTAGCGCGTCTCGAACGTGTCGGTGCCGTCCAGGATCACGTCGTAGCCGGCGATGATCCGGTCGACGTTGTCGGTCGTCAGCATCTCCTCGTGGGCGACGACGTCCACCTC
>JAPVSP010000278.1:0-4352 GCA_047519685.1 Chloroflexota bacterium | reverse complement strand
GTCGGCGTGGCCGGTCGGACGGGCGCGGGCAAGTCGACCCTGGCGCTGGCCGCGGCCGGCTTCATCCCGCGCGTCGTGCGGGCCCGGCTCGAGGGCTCGGTCACCGTCGAGGGCGTCGTCGCCAGCGCGGCGGCGGCCGGGGACCTCGCGACGCGGATCGGGATCGTGTTCTCCACGCCCGCCAACCAGCTCTCGGCGTCGAAGCTCAGTGTGCGCGAGGAGCTGGCGTTCGGGCTGGAGAACCTGGGCGTGCCGCGCGAGATGATGGACGGGCGGATCGACGAGGTCCTCGAGCACCTCGGGATCGCCGGCCTGGCCGACCGCGAGCCGTTCGCGCTGTCGGGCGGGGAGCAGCAACGGGTGGCGATCGCGAGCATCGTCGCGATGGGGACCTCGGTCCTCGTCCTCGACGAGCCCACGGCCCAGCTCGATCCCGCGGGCACGCGCTCGGTCGCCGACCTGCTTCGCCGCCTGGCCGCCGACGGCCGCGCGATCCTCTGCGTCGAGCATGACCCCGCCCTCCTTGGCCTGGCCGACCGCTGCCTCGTCCTCGACGCCGCCCGGGAGGTCGCCACCGGGCGGCCGGGAGCGGCGCTCGGCTCGGCGGTCCTCGGGCCCCTCGGGCTCCGTCCGCCGACGCTCATCGCGCTCGCGGAGCTGGCCGGCGTAGGGCCGGAGCGGGCGTTCGACGAGGCCGCGATCGTCGACGGCCTCCGATCCGCGGCCGACCTCGCCCCGGCCGCCCGGCGGTGGCTCGCGGACCGCGCGTCAGAGGGCGGGCGAAGCGAGAGGCCGCCCTGGGCCCCGATCCGCGGCGAACAGCCCGCGTCGGTCGTCGTGCGCGGGCTCGTCCACCGCTACCCCGGCGGGGTCGAGGCGCTGCGCGGCGTCGACCTGTCGATCGCGCCCGGCGAGGCGGTCGCGATCGTCGGGCAGAACGGCTCCGGCAAGACGACGCTCGTCAAGCACCTGAACGGGCTGCTTCGCCCGGACGCCGGGAGCGTCGAGATCGCCGGACGCGACATCGCCCGGGTGCCTGTCAGCACGCTCGCCCGGACCGTGGGATTCGTGTTCCAGGCCCCCGACGAGCAGCTGTTCGACCGTTCGGTCGAGCGCGAGGCCTGGTTCGGCCCGCGGAATCTGCGGCTCGACACGGCGACGGCGGCGACGCTCGTCGAGCGCGCCCTGGAGCTGGCGGGGCTGCTGGACGTCCGCGGCGTCAACCCCTACGACCTCGGCCTGTCGGTCCGCAAGCTCGTCGCCCTGGCCAGCGTCCTCGCGATGGAGCCGAGCGTCCTCGTCCTCGACGAGCCGACCACGGGCCAGGATGGCCCTGGGGTCGAGCGGATCGGCGCGATCGCCGACGCCTATCGGGCCGCCGGGCGGACGGTCATCGCCATCACGCACGACATGGAGTTCGCCGCCCGACACTTCGGCCGGATCGTCGTGATGCGTGAGGGCCGGATCGCGGCGGATGGCAGCCCCGAGTCGGTCTTCCGACCGGACGACGAGGGCCTGCTCGCCTCGACGGGCCTCGTCCTGCCCCCCGCTGGGCGGATCGGGGCCCGGCTGGGACTCGGGTCGACGCCGACCCTCGAGAGCCTGATGGCGGCGCTCGCGGCCCGGGCCTGAGACGTGGCCCGCGACGCGGGAGGGCCCCGGCCCGGCGACCGGACGATTTCGGGACGGACGGCCCGTCCGCCCCCGTGGGCTCGGGGTCACGATGAGGCCCAGGAGGTGACCATGCGTATCCTGCTCGCGATCGACGGATCCGCCGCCGCGGGCCGTGCGCAAGGCCTCGTCGACCGGATCGAGTGGCCGGCCAGATCGACCGTCCGGGTCGTGGCCGCGCTCGAGCGCGGCTCGGACCTGGTCGGCTTCCCCGGCTTCACCCCGACGAGCGACCAGCGCGAGGTCGAGACCTCCCTCGTCCGACGGCTCCAGGACGCGCTCGACTCCGCGGTCCTCGACCTCACGGGTCCCGGTCGGTTCGTCGAGCGGGTCCTGCTGCGCGGGCGTGCCGCGAGCGCCGTCGTCCAGGAAGCGCGCGACTTCGGGGCCGACCTTGTCGTCGTCGGCCACCGCGGCCATGGCCAGCTGGAGACGATGCTCCTGGGGTCGGTGTCGGCCGAGATCGTGGACCACGCACCGTGCCCGGTCCTCGTCGCCCGGTCGTCGGAGCTCAGGTCGCTGCTCCTCGCGGTCGACGGCTCGGCGGCCGCCGAGCATGCGGAGCATGTCCTGGTCGGCTGGCCGGTCTTCCGGGGACTTCCGACCCGCGTGGTGAGCGTCGCCGAGGTCGGGATGCCCTGGAGCACCGGGATGTCGCCGGGCATCTACGACCAGGTCCTGGAGTCGTACGCCACGGCCGTCGACGAGGCGCGCCAGCAATGCCGGGGCTTCGCGGAGGCGACCGCCGCGCGACTCGTCGACGCCGGCTACCCGGCGGTCGCCGAGGTCCGCGAGGGCAGCCCGGCCGAGGAGATCGTCGCCACGGCCCACACGCACCGGACCGAGCTCATCGTCATGGGGACGCGCGGCCACACCGGGCTCGCCCGGCTCCTCCTCGGCAGCGTCGCCAGGAACGTGTTGATCCACGCTCCGTGCTCCGTCCTCGTGGTCCGCGAGAAGGCGCATGTCGAGCCCGTGGCGGGACCGACGCCGCCAGAGGGCCCCTGAAGCCAGTCTGGACGGACCTTGATTCGGGATCCCGAACGGGCGGAAGGTGGGCGACGATGGTCACCACCCCGACGCGTCGGGCCGCGGCCGAGGCCGCCCTCGCGGGGGCTCGCCCGGCTCCGCTCCGCCGCGGGGCGCGCGACAAGGTCATGGGCCGCGCTCGGTTCACCGACGACCTCGTGGTCCCGGGCGCCTGGCACGGCGTCACGGTCCGCTCGACGGAGCCGCACGCCCGCCTGATCGGGATCGAGCGCGACCCGTCCTTCGACTGGTCGCGGGTCGTCCTCGTGACCGCGGCCGACATCCCGGGCGAGAACGTCGTCCACCTGATGTCCGACGACCAGCCCGCCCTCGTCCGAGACGAGATCCGCCACGTCGGCGAGCCGGTCGCCCTGATCGCCGCGTCGGACGGCGCCACCGCGCGCGCCGCACGCGACCGCGTCCGGCTCCGCACCGAGCCGCTCCCGGCGGTCCTCGACCCCCTCGCCTCGGACCGCACGTTCAGCAGCTACGAGATCGCGAAGGGCGACCTCGAGGCCGGCTTCGCCGAGGCCGAGCTGATCGTCGAGGGCACCTACCGGACCGGTCTCCAGGAGCAGCTCTACATCGAGCCGCAGGCGATGATCGCGGTGCCGGGCCAGGACGGCTCGATGACCGTCCACGGCTCGATCCAGTGCCCGTACTACGTCCATGCCGCCCTGCGGCGGGCCCTCGGGCTCGAGGACGCCCAGGTCACGGTCGTCCAGGAGACGACCGGCGGGGGCTTCGGTGGCAAGGAGGAGTACCCGTCGATCCTCGCCATCCACGCGGCGCTCCTGGCCCGTGCGGCCGGCCGACCGGTGCGGATGGTCTACGACCGCCACGAGGACATCGTGGCGACGACGAAGCGCCACCCCTCGGTCGTCCGGCACCGGACGGGCGTGACCCGCGACGGTCGACTGGTCGCCCAGGACATCGAGCTCGTCCTGGACGCGGGCGCCTACGTCACGCTCTCGCCGGTCGTCCTGTCGCGCGCCACGCTCCACGCGACCGGGCCGTATGCCTGCCCGAACGTCCGCGTCCGTTCGCGGGCGATAGCCACGAACATGCCGCCGAGCGGCGCCTTCCGCGGCTTCGGTGCGCCGCAGGCCGAGTTCGCCGCCGAGCTGCACGTCGACCGCGTCGCCGAGGCGCTGGGCCTCTCGCCGGTCGGGCTCCGCCGGCGATGGGCCTACCGGGTCGGCGACAGCACCGCGACCGGGCAGCTGCTGCGCGAGAGCGTCGGCGCGCTCGAGGCGCTCGACCGAGCCGTCGAGGCGGCGGAGTTCGAGCGCGTCCACGCCCGGACGGCGGCGGCCCGACGGGCGCGCGCCGCCGGGGCGGGCGGGTCGGCCGACCGGGAAGGCGAGCGCCTCGCCTCGGGCATCGGCGTCGCACTCGGCTGGCACGGCGCGGGGTTCACCGGCAGCGGCGAGAAGCGTCTCGCCAGCCAGGCCGCCATCGAGCTCGCCACCGACGGCGCGATCCGCGTCCTGACGTCCTCGAGCGACATGGGCCAGGGCGCCACCACCGTCCTGCCGCAGCTCGTCGCCGAGATCCTCGGGCTCCCGATCGAGGCCGTCGGGATCGCGCCGCAGGACACCTCGCTCGTCCCGGACAGCGGCCCGACGGTGGCGTCGCGCACGACGATGATC
>JAPVSP010000277.1:0-4846 GCA_047519685.1 Chloroflexota bacterium | reverse complement strand
CTGCTCGGCAGCGCCTGGATGTACGGACGGCTCAGGCCGAAGGGTCCGACGGCGACGCCACGTGGACCGAGACCGGTGGCGCACGGCGCGAGAGGCGGACCGTAGCCGGGAGCACCCGCGGCGCCACGGACCCGACCTTCGTCGGCATCCGCCGCTCGTCGATGCCACGGGTCACCCGGTGGACGCGACGGGCCGCTACGAGCTCCGACGGCCGGTCACGTACGCGATCGCGTCCCGGTAGTGGAGATCCGCCGGCGTGAGCCGGGCGAGCCGGTCGCGCCAGAGCGCCTCCAGCCGGTCTCGCGCGATCCGGTCCAGCGAGTCGATGAAGATCCGATCCTCGCTCTCGAACGTGCAGGCCACATAGGCGTCGATCGTCCACTGCTTCTCGACCAACGCGGGCATGGCGTGGACGCGCCCGAATCCCGCCCGTCGAACGAGCGTCGCCGCGGATGCCAGCGAGCGGAACGGGCGGTGGCGCTCGGCCATCGCCGGCCGTTCGAGACCGAGCTCCCGGATGAGCGCCATGTAGAGGTCCCACGGCCGGAACGACCCATCGACGTCCAGCCAGGTCACGAGCGCCACCGCCCCACCCGGCCGCAACACCCGACGCGCCTCGCGGAGGCCGGCGATCCGGCTCCGGAGGTGTTGGAGCGCGAAGGAGGACACGACGATGTCCGCCGATCGATCGGCCAGTGGCAGCTGCTCGGCGATGCCGGCCGTCCAGCGGATCCGTCGGCGCGCCTCGGGACCGAGCGTGCGGTCCGCCTCCGCCCGGCCCACCTCGAGCATCGCGGCCGATGGGTCGACGGCGATGACTCGGGCGCCAGGCCAGCGCGCCACCGCGGCCCGGGCGAGCGTGCCGGTCCCTGCCCCGACGTCGACGGTCAGCGCGGCGGGATGGTCCATGACGACCGGTGCGACGAGGTCGAGCAGTCGGAGCCCGGCCGGCTCGATGACCGGGGCCCACCAGCGCTGGTAGCCAGGCGCGATCCGCTCGTAGACCTTGATGGTCGGCGACACCACGATACTGGCAAGACTTGGCATCGTCCGGCCCACCGAGCCCGACCCAGCCATTCGCTCCCCCGCTAGACGAGGACGCGCCCGATCCGGTCCGACACGACTCCTTGTCGCGGTACGTGCTGCCTCCACGGTCGACCGCGCCGCGCTCGCTGTCAAGGGCTCGTGGTGGGCGTTCGGCGGCCTCCCCCGCCGCGCCTTCGCCGACGCCCGCCCAGCCGCTGCCGTCGCTCGCGCCTGGCTCCTCTCGCCGCCAACGGGGTCCCGGTGGCCTGCGGCGGCGTCGCCTACACTGGCGAGGTCAGGGTCCATGGATCCGCCTCGGACCCGCCGCTGACCTGGATCGTGTTCGCCCCCAAAGATGGCGCGAGGACTTCATCTGGCCGGCCGGCTATCGATCCCGCTTCACGCCCGGCCTCGAGGTGCTCGCCCCTTCGGGCCGCGTCGTGGCGGCTGAGGGCGAGCGCGTGACCGGAGGCTGTCCGATGCCCCCCGACGGTACGTACATCGACCTGCCGACCGTGACGGCCATGCCGATCCCGTCGGGCTGAGGGTGGACGTGGATCGCGTCGTGGACATGGATCGCGCGTTCGTACGCCAGGTCTACGAGCGAAGCGGCGGCAGCCTCAACATCGAGGTCGACGGCGAGGATATCGGCCAGGAGCTCGGCCTCGACGAGCGGCAGGCAGCCGAGGTCGTGGCCCGCCTGACGCGCACCGGATACCTGCGGGATGTGGCCGCCCACCTTCGGATCAAGATCACGATCCGAAGCATCGCGCTTGTGGAGCGCGAAGGATAGCGAACGCCCTCTACCCCGCAAGTGCGCGTCACGATGGCAGGAAGCCGGGCGGGGACTCCCCGCCCGGCTTCGACATCACGGCTCGGAGCCCCGCACCGGGTGCGGAGATGCGTCGCCTATCCGCGCGGGTTCATCTTCAGGATGCCGAACGCCGCGCCCTGCGGGTCTGACAGGACGGCGAATCGGCCGCCGGCGAAGTCCATCGGCGGCGTCAGCTCGCGGGCTCCCGCCGCCTTCGCCGCCTGGAATGTCGCGTCGACGTCTTCGACATTGAAGTACGCGAGCCAGTAGCCCGGCACCTCGGCTGGCACCATCTCCGGCATTTCCATCGCGCCGGCGATGCTGCGGCCGTCGAGCAGGAACTCCGTGTACGACCTGCCGCCGCCCATGTCGCTGGTGCGGTGAGTCCACCCGAAGACCTGCTCGTAGAACGGGATGTCCCGCTCGAGGCCGCGCGCACTCAGCTCCGCCCAGCCGAACGTGCCGGGCCCGGCCGAACGGACGCTGTCCATGGTCCCCGGCTGCCAGGCCGAGATGAAGGCGCCGGCGGGGTCCTGGAAGACCGCCATCCGGCCCGCATCGCCGACCTGCATCGACCCCACGATCACCCGCCCCCCGGCGGCGGTGACCTTCTGCCCGAGAGCCTCCGCGTCGTCGGTCCCGATGTAGACGCTCCAGGCGGTCGGCGCCCCGGGCTGTGCCGGCCCGATACCCGCCGCGTCCTCGCCACCGACGCGGGCCATCGCGTAGCCGCCGTACTGCGGGTCGGTCGTGACCTCGACGTCCCAGCCGAACACCTTCGCGTAGAACCCGCGTGCGGCGGCCGCATCGGAGGTCGAGAGATCGACCCAGACGGGCTCGTTGGCCACCATCGTCTGCGTACCAGCCATGGTGCTTCCTCCGATGCTGCGCGGCCGCGCAGGCCGCTCCTCGACGAGCGCCCGGGCGGCCGAGGAGAGCCGCGGCGCGCGCCTACGCTACTCTCGATCGACCGGATGCGCCGACGACGGGCCGGGCCGCCACGACCGCGGCGATACCTCCTTGACGGTGCTCGATCCGCCGCTCGCCTCATGCGACGCGCCGCGACTTGGAGGCGACTGACCCTAGGCAGCGCCCACCGAACGAGCCATGCTGGAGCAGCGGAGAAGGAGGCGCGGCCATGGACATCGGGTTCCTGCTCCTCGTGAGCCTCGTCCTGGCCGTCATGCTGCTCGCGGCCCTCGCCTCGATCCGGCGCCTGTGGCACGGGCGCTGAGGTCGCCGGTGACGATCCCCTCCGCTCCCGGGCGCATCGAGACCGTCTTCGCCTGGTCGGGCGGGCGGCGCCTGCACCTGCTCACCTGGGGTGAGATCGGTGCGCGGCGGCAGGCCGCGGTCGTGCACGCCGCCTCCGGTGCCGTCGACGTCGACGACCTGGAGCGGGCGCTCAGCCGCATCTTCCGGCACCCCGTGCAGCGGCGGATACCCGGGCACGGAGCCCCCGATGTCTGGTTCGAGGTCGGGCGCTAGGAATCTCACGGCGCGAGCTCCGTGGCTACCGGGTCGATCGTCGGTCGGAACTCGTCGAGCCCCGCCCCCCTGACGCGTGGTCGCAGGCCGAAGGCCAGGCCGACGGGGCGGAGCTTGGGCCTCGAGGCTCGGGCGGGGCGCTGATACTGTTCACCGAGGGCGTACCGCCGCCGAGGCGTGGTGGAGTAGGTTCGTGGATAGGTACGCGATAGCGGAGACGGCCGAGCGAGCCGGGGTCAGCGTCGAGGAGCTGGCCCGGCTGGTCGAGCAAGGGATCCTCACCCCCGATGCGGAGGATCACTTCTCCGCAGGCGACGTGAGCCGGATCGGGCTGATCCAGAGCTTCGTCGCCGCCGGCATCCCGCTCGACGGTCTGGCCACGGCCCTGCGGCTCGGGACGCTCTCGCTCGCCTTCCTGGACAGCCCGAGCTTCGGCAGCTTCGCCTCGTTCAGCAGCGTGACCTTCCAGGAGCTCAGCGCGCGGACCGGCGTCCCGGTGGACCTGCTGATGGTCATCCGCGAGGCGATCGGCTCACCGCCGCCCACCCCGGAGGACCGGGTGCGGGAGGACGAGCTGGCCATCGTGCCGCTCATCGAGGCCCAGCTGCAGATCGGGTTCAAGCACGCCACGATCGAGCGCGCGCTGCGAACCATCGGCGACAGCCTGCGGCGCGTGGCCGAGGTGCAGGCAGAAGGGTTTCGGACCGAGGTGATCCTGCCCCGCGTGCCTCGCATGACCGCGGCCGAGCTCTCGCCGATGGCCGTCGAGTTCAACGACCGCCTCACGCCGCTGATCGACCAGGCGCTGCTCACCGTCTACCACGCCCACCAGGCACATGCGCGGACCGGCAATCTCATCGGCATGTTCGAGCGGGGGTTGGCTCAAGCCGGGGTATACAGCCGGCTCGAGCGGCCCCCGGCGATGTGCTTCCTCGACATCACCGGCTACACGCGCCTCACCGAGGAGCGCGGCGACGAGGCGGCAGCCGATCTGGCCGAGCAACTGGGCCGGCTCGTACAGCGCACATCGGTGCAGCACGGTGGCCGCCCGGTCAAGTGGCTCGGCGATGGAGTGATGTTCTACTTCCGTGAACCCGGTCCTGGGGTGGTCGCCGCGTTGGACATGGTCGACGGCGTGGCGGCTGCCGGGCTGCCCCCTGCGCACGTTGGCCTGCATGCCGGCCCCGTGGTCTTCCAGCAGGGCGACTTCTACGGGCAGACCGTGAACTTGGCTTCGCGCATCGCCGAATACGCGCGACCCGGTGAGGTCCTGGTCAGCCAGGCGGTGGTTGACGCCGCCGCCGGGGTCGAAGTCACCTTCACCGAGATCGGTCCGGTCGAGCTCAAGGGTGTGGCGGGCGCCATGCACCTGCACGCCGCGCATCGGCCGGGCTGAACCCATCACCCCCGAAGGGACGGCTTGGACCGCGCCCCGTTCACGACGAGCGAGACCTCGATCGACGTGCCGTTCCAGATGCTGAGGGGGTTCGACGCGATGCTCGCCGCCGGCGTGGGCGT
>JAPVSP010000276.1:0-3114 GCA_047519685.1 Chloroflexota bacterium | reverse complement strand
GTCGGGTCGACGCTCGGGGTCGGCGTGGGCGTCGGGTCGACGCTCGGGGTCGGCGTGGGCGTCGGGTCGACGCTCGGGGTCGGCGTGGGCGTTGGCGAGTGGGTCGCCGCCGGGGCGGTGGTCGGTGCCGCGGTGGCGCTCGGCGTCGGGGTGGCAGTCGTCGGCGGGGCTCGCGTCGCCGTGGGCGTCGGGGTCGGCGACGGCGCGGCGATCGCGGCCGGGGCGGTGGTCGGTGCCGCGGTCGGCGAGGTGCTCGGGGCCGCCGTCGTGGCCGGCGCCGGCGTCACGATCTTCGTCCTGGTCGCCGGACGGGTCTTCATCAGCGTGCCTGCGGGCGACCGCGCCGGGGCGGTTCCGGACGTTGCGGTTGCCGGGGATGCCGGTGTCGCCGTCGGTGTCGAAACCGAGGACGGCTGGGGGACGGACCGGCTGTTCGCCGGGGCGACGGATCCGGCCCTGGCCGGCGATCTGGTGGCGACCGGGGCCGACGCGCCCACAGTCACGGTGCTGGCTCGGGCCGCGGCTGCGGCGGCTGCGAGCCCGAGGTCGAGCCGAGCCGCCAGCGGCACCTCCATGACGAAGAGGAACAGGAACACCACACCGGCGAGGCGTGGGGGGCGCAGGTACCGGGAGCGGCGCGCCCTCGAACCGCGGTCGGTCTTCGACCGGCGCGGGGACGCCAACCAGGCCCGGGACGCTCTCATGGGGTCAGGCCTGCCAGATGGCCCGGGGATGCACGCGTCTCACGTGACGCACCGAAGCGCCGGTCGACCCATCGCATGATGCGGGCCGCAGCGCCGTCGCGCGACTCCCTCCGGGACGAAGAGGTGAGCTGATCGGAGTTCCCCCGAAGTGGTCCAATCCTCCCTGGACCGCGGAACAGTGCTCTCGTCCGTCAGCCTCTGTCAATACCCGTCTTCTGTCAGCTGGCGCGCGCTCCACGATCGGGAGCCGGCGACCGGTGCGCCGGTGCACCGGGATCCATCGGACGACGGAGACGACGAGCCGTCGGAGCCAGGGCTGCGACCCGATCGCCTCGATGCCGCCGCCGCTCCGGGACGGCGCATCATCGGCGCGAGAGGAGTGGGTCACGACCGCAGCCCGACGCAGCCAGGCGCGCGACCTCGCAGCCGTGTCGTTCGTCGCGGCCGCCTGCCCCGCCGCGCTGTTCGGCGGCGAGCTCCTCGGGTGCCTGTTGGACGCATCCTCCCCGTCGTGTGCGCTCGACGGACTGTTCCTGTCGCCGTTCCTCCTGGTCGGGGCCGGGCTCGTGGCTGGAACCCTCCTCCACGGCTGGCGAGGGCTCGCCCTCCTGGCGCTGGGGGTGATCCTCGGGATGGTCGCCCTGTTGGTCGTCTCCCTGGTGGTCGGCAGCCTCGTCCCCATCGACCCCGTCCAGGGTGTCATCGCGACGATCTGGTTCCTGGCACCGACGAGCACCGGCTACGCCCTGGGACGCGCCGTCGCCCGCCTGGCCGGTGCGATCCGCTCCGCGCGCAGGCGCCCCGAGGACGGCCGCTCGGTCGATCTCGGGCAGCGAGACCAGGGGTAGTACTTCCGTGTGAGTGCGCCGCTCCTGCTCGCGCGGTGAAGTGATGTCGAGAGGGTTCTGAGTCGCTCCGGCACGGTCCGGAGCACCGGGCGCTCTCGCCAGGAGGACCGCATGGGGGGCATCGCCGGAGCCAGCGGGCGGGAGGCGCTCGCGCCCGGTCGGCGGCCAGTCCCTCCGTGCGTGGCCGGTGCCGGCAGGCCTCGTGTCCCCGGGGCCTCGCAGCGCACCCGTCCAGCCGCCTCGACCGGTCCTCGGTCCGGCGCTCGGTCGTGTACCACGGGAGTGCCCCCTGATGGAGCCGAGCGGCTCGTCGACCCGCGATGGATGGGATCCGCGGGCTGACATGATCCCGGCACGGACGGCGACGGCGATCCCCCTGCCACGTCCGCTGCTCGTCTACACGGCGCTGTCGATCGTCGCCGGAGTGGTCGCCCTCGCCTGGGCGACGCTCGCCCTGCCGCTCGAGCCCGGGATCGCCCTGGCGGGCGTCGACGGGCGGGCCGGCCTCTACATCGGCCTGCTGTTCTGGGTGGGCTTCGGCCTGCTCGGTGGCGCCTGGGTCGCCAGCATCGACGGTCACGGCGTCCTGACCTTCCACCTGCCGTTCATCGTGGGGGCGACCGCCCTCGGCGGGCCGGTCGCGGGCGGCTGGGTCGCGATGCTGTCGACGTCGGAGCTCCGCGAGTTCCGCCAGGCCCCCTGGTTCGGCGCGCTCTCGAACCACGCCGTGCTCGCCCTCGCCGCCGTCGTCGCCGGGGCGACGCTCGACCGCCTGCGGCCGGTCGTCGACTCGACGCTGGGCGACCAGGCTCAGCTCGCCGAGCTCGTCGCCGTCCTCGGTTGCGCGCTCGTCTTCAGCATCATCTCGCGGACGTTCGTCCTGGGCACGGTCGTCCTCCGCGATCGGCTGACCGTGCGCGACGCGTTCGGGATCTTCGCCGGCTCGTTCCGCTCGGAGGAGGCGGGCGAGGGGGTCATGGCCTGGCTCCTCGCCGCCCTCTACACCTTCGTCGCGTGGTGGGGCAGCCTCGTCTGCGCCGTGCTCGTGCTCGTCCTCTGGCGGCGGGGCCCACGCAGCTTCGACGAGCAGGTGGAACGGGCCGTCTCCCGCGCCCGGCGGGGCCTCGAGGGCAGCGCCTACATGCTCATCGATCTCGACCACTTCGGGGCGGTCAACGAGCGCCACGGGCCGGCGGTCGCGGATCAGATCCTCCACAGCGTCGAGCGGCTCCTGGCCGAGCACGTCCGGCGCAGTGACGTGGTGGGGCCCCGCTCCGCCGACACGTTCCGGATCCTGCTGCTCGGCATGTCGGCCCGCGAGGTCGCCCGGGCGAAGGCGCACGAGATCCGCGACGCGATCGCCGCCGCCGCAGAGATGGGCGGCCCGGCCGTCGAGGTGACCGCGACCGTCGGCATCGCGATGATCGCCGACGACGTCCTGGGTTCCACCCAGGTCTACCAGCGCTCCGAGCAGGCGCTCGACCGAGCGAAGCGCACGGGCGAGGGCGTCATCGTGTGGGAGCCTCAGGACTGACCCCGATCGACGGCGGCGTCCCGCGCGC
>JAPVSP010000275.1:0-14521 GCA_047519685.1 Chloroflexota bacterium | reverse complement strand
GAGTGCGGAACGACACGCCGAGGTCGCCGTGGAGGAGCCCGGTCACGTACGCTACGTATTGGACCGGGATCGGCTTGTCGAGGCCGTACTGCTCCTTGATGAGCTCGACGGTCGAGGCACTGGCGTTCTGGCCGGCGAGGAACGCGGCCGGGTTCGCCGGGACGACGCGCTCGAGGGCGAAGGTGATGCTCGCGATCGCGAACAGGATCACCAACGTCCAGACGAGGCGCCGCCCGACGAACCGGACCATGTCAGACCTACGTCGCTACTTGCTATAGAAGCTGAGCTCGAAGAACCGGACGTTGATGTACTCGGCCGGGTCCATCACGTAACCCTTCACGTAGTTGGGGATCGGGACGACGGTCAGCGGTCGGTTGGCCCAGATGATCATGTGGGTGTCGACGATCATCTGAGCCGCCTGCTTGATCAGGCCGTACCGGGCCGTGTCGTCGAACGTGCCGCGGATCTGCTGGACCAGCTGGTCGAACTGGGGGTTGCTGTAGCGCGACGAGTTGTAGAAGCCACCCGTGACGTAGTGCGCGTCGAAGAACTTGGTGATGTCGGTCGGGCTGATATTCGCATTCCCGAGGACGAAGCAGTTCGACTTGTCGCTCTGGACCTCCTGGATCGCCTGCGCGAACGGCGACTGGGCGATCTGGACGGTGACCCCGAGCTGCTTCGCGGACGACTGCAGAACGGTCGTTGCGAAGTCGAACTCGGGGAAGCCGGAAGGTACCGAGCACTTCATCGTCGCGTTCGCGAGCCCCGACTTCTGCAGGGCTTGCTTGGCCTGATCGAGGTTCGTCGCGATTGCCGCGAGGTCCTTCTCAGGGCTGCCGGGGACCCAGTCCGGGACCGGGCCGCGCGGCGTCGACGCGAGGCCCTTGTCGTAGGTGATCATCGCCTGGTAGTCGTAGGCGAGCACGAGCGCGTTGCGGAAGTCGGCGTTGTTGGTCGGCGCGACGCGGGTGTTGAGGTAGATCGCCGGCCATGCCCAGAGGTTGTTGCCCTTGACGACGCTGAAACCGGACTCCCCCCCGATGCGCAGCGCCTCGTCCAGCGGAACGAAGTTCGCGAGGTCGTAGTCGCCGCCCTCGAGGCCACGGGCGCGGGTCGGTCCGTCACCGACGAACTTGTCGATGACCTTCGCGATCGGGCACTCGGGCCAGGTCCCCCACCAATCGGTATTGCGCTCGAGGGTGAGCTGCTGGCCGCGATCCCACGACACGAACTTGTAGGGACCGGTGCCGTTCATGTGCTCGGAGAACCATTTCTGACCGTTATCCGCAGCATTGGCATCGATATCCTTCTTGGACACGATCTCGATGTGCGTCAGGTTCGCGGCGAGGAAGGCGTCCGGCGCCTTGGTGTCGATCTCGACCGTGGTCGGATCGACGACCTTGACCTCGCCGATGCTCGAGATCAGGTAGGACTGGCCCTGGCCGATCTTCAGCATTCGATCGAGCGATGCCTTGACGTCGTCCGCGCTGAAGGGCGTCCCGTCGTGGAACTTCACCCCGCTGCGCAGCTTGAACGTCCAGGTGTTCTTGCCGTCGTTCGTCCAGGAGAGTGCCAATGCCGGAAGGATCTTCGAGGCGTCTGTGGAGTTGTAGGTCGTCAGGTGGTCGTACACATTTCGCGGGGCGGTGAACTCCCAGTTCACGTTCCCGATCGCCGGGTCGAGCGTCGTCGGCTCACCGGCATCCGCCCAGACGAACGTCTTGTTAGCGCAGTTCGCGGCGCTGGCCGCCGCGCTGGCCGCCGTGCTAGCGCCGGCTGACGCCCCGGCCGCGGACGGGCTGGCGCCGGCCGAGGCGCTGGGTGACGTCGTTGCCGTCCCGCAGGCTCCGAGGACGATCGCGAGGGTCGCGAGCACGCCCAAGCCGGGCTGCCAGCGACGTCGCCTATTCGGGATCATCGTGGTCCACCTCCTCCTTCTGCTCGGCCGTTATGAGTCGAGCGACCCAAGCCCCCACCAACCCGATGCCGTGATCGTCACGGCGCCGTCTCCTCGAGTGCCCGTCGCAGCGCGGCTAGGCCACGCTCGACCTCGGCATCGGTGATGACCAAAGGCGGTGCCATCCGCAGCACGCTGCCGGCCGGTCCAGCTGGCGGGAGCGTGATGACGCCATGGCGGTCCGCCGCGAGGAGCGTCGCGAGTGCCCGGTCGGGATCCGGCGTCTTGGCTGTCTCGTCGGAGACAAGCTCGATCCCGAACGACAGGCCGAAGTTGCGGACATGCCCGACGCCCGCGATCCGCCAGGAGCGGATCTCATCGGCCATCCGGTCGCCGAGCGGTCCGACCCGCTCGACGAGCCCGGGCGTCGTGAGGACGTCGAGCGTCGCGAGGGCCGCGGCGCAGGACAGCGGATTCCCGCCGTACGTGCTCCACAGCGCGCCCGGGGTGACGGCGTCGAGCAGCTCGCGGCGGCCCAGCAGGGCGCTCATCGGGACGCCGGACGCGATGCCCTTGGCGACGGCGACGAGGTCGGGCGCGACCCCGAGCCGCTGGAAGGCGAACATCGCCCCGGTGCGCCCGAAGCCGGATTGGACCTCATCGAGCACGAGGAGGGCCCCGTGGCGATCGGCCAGCCGGCGCAGCTTCGGAAGGAAGTCGGTTGGCGGGACCACGCCACCGCCGGACCCAAGGTATGGCTCGACGAGGATGGCGGCCGGCTCCTCGGTCAGGTTCGAGGCGATGAGGTCCTCGGCCAGGCGGACGCACCCGTCCGTCAGCCGGTCGGGCGGGAGATCGAGCGGTGGGCGGTACGGGTCGGGGAACGGCGCGAGGAGTGAGCCCGGCATCAGCGGCCCGATGCCCCTCCGCCCAGCCGGGCGTCCGCTGACCGAGACGGCCGACAGTGACTTGCCGTGGAAGGCGTCGCTGAACGTAAGGACCGAGTAGCGGTGGGTCGCGGCGCGGGCGACCCGCAGCGCGGCGTCGATCGCCTCGGCGCCGGTCGTGAGGAAGGCGATCGCATCGAGCGGTGACCCGGCGAGCCCGAGGATCCGCTCGCCCAGCTCTGCGCGGAGCGGATGGGGCGCGTCGTACGCGTTGAGCAGCTTCCCGGCTTGCTGGGCGATCGCAGCTGCGACGTGAGGATGGCTGTGCCCGATGTTCGCGACGAGGACGCCCGACGTGAAGTCGACGAGCTCGCGGCCGTCGACGGTCGTGACGATCGCGCCGTGCGCCTCGCGCCAGACGACGTGGTCATGGCCGGGAGACTGCCGCGCGAGCACCGCGTGCTCCCGCTGGCGAAGGAGGTCGGCCGACGAACGGTCAGTCAGCACCACTGTTCGCTCCCTTCCAGCCGAGCGCCGTGAGTGCCAGCACCTTCGCGGCCGTGAGGACGTCGGCGATCGCGACCGACTCGTTGGGGATATGGCAATCCTCGATGACGCCGGGGCCGAAGATGGCGACCGGTGCACTGGTCAGGCGCTGGATGTGACAGGAATCGCAGCCGTAGGTCATCCCGCGCTCGGCCGCGTTCCCGGTGACCGCCTCGAGGGCACCGCGGATGCTCACGATGAGCGGGTCGTCGCCCGACGTCTCCCAAGCCGGGAACGTCCCGAACATCCACTGGACGCGCGCCGGGTGCTCGCGCAGCCAGGGATCGTCCGCGGAGAGCGTTGCGAGCCGCCCCTCGACCTCCGAGCGCGCGGCATCCGGGTCCTCACCGGGAAGGATCCCGAAGCGTCCCCGCGCCTCTGCGCGGTCGGGGATCGTCCAGCCGTAATGGCCGGCCTGGACGAGGCCGACGGCGAAGGGCGCCTTGTTCGGCCACGCATCGAAGAGGGGATGGCGGACGCGCTCGTTGCGCTCGCTCGAGAGCCGTCTCAGACCGTCGTAGACGTAGATCAGCTTCTCGAACGCGGAGACGCCAGTCCACGGCACCGAGGTATGCGCGTTGCGACCGTCGATCGCGAGCGTGAACTTCAGATGTCCGGACTGTGCCGGGGCGAGGGCGAGGCCGGTGGGCTCGAGCGCGATTGCCGCCCCGACCGGTTGGCCCTGACGGACCGCCGCGATCGTCCCCAGTCCGCCGGTCTCCTCGCCCATGACGCACTGGATCGCGAGATCGGCGGCCGGTGAGAGACCGATGGATCTCAGGGCCCGGACCGCCCCGATCGCGGCAGCGAGGCCGCCCTTCATGTCCGCCGCGCCGCGACCGATGACCCGTCCATCGCGAACCACCGCATCGAACGGCGGGTCCGTCCAGCGATCCAGGGGGCCGGCCATGATGACATCGAGGTGACCATTGAAGACGAGGGGAGGGACGCCGGCCCCAGGCCACCTCGCGTAGACATTCGGACGGTGCTCGAGGTCGGACTCCTGATCCCAGAACTCGAAAGCATCGCCGACCCGAACCGGGTCCACGGTCTCGGTCGTCACGTCCAGGCCAAGACTCGCGAGCTCCCTCGCGTAGAACCGCGCCGCCGCTCCCTCCTGACCCGTGACGCTCGGGATCCGGATCGATGCGCGGAGCGTCTCGATGATCGCCTCGGCGTCACGGTCGATTGCCGCACCGACCTCTCGAGCGACGTCTGGTTCGATGGTGCTCACAGGGCCTCCTTGATGAACTCGCGGATGGCTTCCTCGAGCCATCGCGCGGAGAGGCGGTACTTCTCGAGGAGCGCATCGTTCGGGGCGGACTCGCCGAACGTGTCGGCGATCCCGTGGCGGAGGATCGGCAGGGGATGCCGCCGGCCCAGCACCTCGGCGACGGCCCCGCCGAGCCCGCCGAGGATCGTGTGGTCCTCGGTGGTGACGATTCGCGGCACGCGCGAGGCGAAACCGACGATGGCGGCCTCGTCGAGCGGCTTGATGGTCGGCACGTGGAGAACGGCCGCCTCGATGCCGCTGGCCGCCAGCGACTCTGCGGCTTCAAGAGCCCGGGCCGTCTGGGGGCCCGTCGAGATAAGGCCGACGTCTCCCCCCTCACGGAGCTGATACGTCCTGCCGAGTTCGAACCGGTAGTCGGGGTCGAAGAGGCGCGGGCTCGGGTCTCGGGTCAACCGGAGGTAGGTGGGCCCGTGATACTCGGCCGCCGCGCGGATCGCCTGCCGGGTCTCGTACTCGTCGCCGGGCACGATGACCGTCATGTGCGGCATCGCGCGCATGACGGCGATGTCGTCGACGACCTGGTGCGTCATGCCGGTCATGCCCGTGAGGAGCCCGCTGTAGCCGCCCGCGATCTTCACGTTGAGCGACGGCTGAGCGACCAGCACCCGGATCGGGTCAAGGGCTCGACAGACCGCGAAGCAGGCGAAGGTGGTGACGAACGGGATCCAGCCGTGGGTGGCGCGGCCGGCCGCCACCCCGACCATGTTCTGCTCGGCGATCCCCATCTGGAGGAACCGCGATGGGTGGGCGCTGGCGAAGATATCGGTCCGCGTCGAGGTGCCGAGGTCACCGTCGAGGACGACGACGCGGTCGTTCTCATTGCCCAGCTCGACGAGGGTGTGCCCGAACGTCTCGCGCTGCGACAGCCCCAGTTCGTGCGGACGAGCGGCGACGCTCACCGCGGCAGCTCCGCGCCGAGCGCCTCGAGCGCGGCCTCGAGTTCCACGCCGCTGGGGACCTTGGCATGCCAGGCGAACTGGCCTTCCATGAACGGGACGCCCTTCCCCTTCACGGTCTTGGCGAGGATCACGCCGGGAATGCCGTCAGGCGTACGCACCGCGCCGAACGCCTCGAAGATCGACGCGAAGTCGTGCCCGTCGGCGATCGCCACCTTCCAGCCGAAGCCTCGCCAGCGCGCTTCGAGCTCGTCGAGCGTGAAGGGGGCCTGCCGTTGGCCGGCTTCGACGCCGGGCCAGCCATATTGCTGGAGCCCGTTGACGTCGACGACGGTCGTCAGGTTGTCGAGCCCGTAGCGCACGGCGATGTGCGCGGCCTCCCAGACGCTGCCCTCTTGGCATTCACCGTCACCGAGCATCACGTAGACGTGGAAGGCGCGCCGATCGAGCTTCGCCCCGAGGGCGATCCCGACGGCGGCGGAGATTCCGAGGCCGAGCGAGCCGGTCGACATGTCGAGTCCAGGGAGACGCTTCATGTCGGGATGCCCCTGCAGGCGCGAGTCGAGCGAATCGAACGTCAGGAGCTCCTCGACCGGGAAGTACCCGCGAAGGGCCATTGCGGCATACAGGGCGATCGATGAGTGACCCTTTGAGAGGACGAACCGGTCCCGCTCCGCCCAGTCCGGCTCATCCGGTCGGATCCGCAGGATGCGGAAGTAGAGGGCGATGAGGAGGTCGGCCGCTGACAGCGGTCCGCCAAGGTGCCCACCCCGGGCATGGCCGATCGAGCGGACGATCTCCACGCGGGCGCGCCGCGCCAGCCCCTCGAGGTCTCCGAACTCCGTCTGGCGCGCGGAATCGGCAGGCACGCCCGTCTCACCTATGCCGGTGGCGTCTCGCATTACGAAACTGCGTGTCGCATAGTGCGATTATGCGATAGCGTGTCAAGCGCCCGAATCGACGTGGTTGAGCCCCGCGATACTGTCTTGCCATGACGAGCCAGCTGGACCCTGTGCCTGTGGATATCGGCGTCGCGTCGAGGTCTCGCCCGGACGGCATCCTCGTCCTGGGCAAGGTGAAGGCGGTCCTCGACGCGTTGGCTGACCTCGGCCAGGCGGGCCCCTCCGAGATCGCCGCTCGGATCGGTGCGAACAAGAGCACGACGTTTCGCCTCGTGACCTCGATGGAGCGGATCGGCCTCCTCGATCGCACCCCGGGAGGGTCCTACGCTCTCGGCCTGTGGCTGATGGAGCTCGGGGCGTTGGTGGAGAGCCGCCTCGACCTCCGCCGAATCGCTGAGTCTGAGCTCGTCGGACTCAATCAGGGCGTCGCGCTGACGGCATTCCTGACCGTCCGACACGCCGATCAGGCCACCTGCATCGATCGCATCGCCGGTCCGAACGTCGATGTGCTGGCGCTCCGCCTGGGTGGGATCCTGCCGCTCTACTCGGGCGCAGGTCCCCGCGTGCTCCTCGCGGGCTTGGCCGAACCGGACCTCGCCGCATATCTCCGCCGAGCTCCGTTCCGGCCGCTCACGCCGCACACCCTCACGTCGAGCGCCGCGTTGCGGGCCGACGTCGAGCTGACGCGGCGGCGCGGGTACGTCCTCTCGATGGAGGATGTGACCGTCGGCGTCGCCGCTCTCGGCGTCCCGGTCTTCGATGCCTCTGGGAGGGTGGCCGGAGCCATCAGCGTGGCCGGGCTCCGCCACGAGTTCGAGGGCGATCACGAAGGCCTCCTCGCCAACCGCCTCCAGGCGTCGGCGGCGCGTGTCTCAGCCGCGCTCGGAGCGCCAGCCAGCCTCTATACGCGGCCGCCCGACGACGGATCCTCCTGACCGAGGGCCCGGGTCGGCGAGCTCACTGGCCGGCCCGCTGGATGAACTCGACAGGGTACCCATCGGGATCCTCGAAGTAGACCGCCCACGAGCCCTCGTTCGGGCCCGCCGTGATCTCGACCGGAGCCGCCGACCGGGCCTTGTGACCGGAAGCGAGAAGCCGATCGAAGACCGCATGGATGTCATCGACGAGGAAGCAGACGTGGCCGGTGGCAGGGTCCATCGGGATGAACGTCGGCTTCTCGAGGTCGACCCCGCGGTACTCGAGGAGCTCGATGATGGTCGTCGAGTTCGGGATCGCCAGGAACGCCATCCGCACGATCGTGAACGGGAGCCCGTGCATCCGACGGAGGTAATCGTCGGTGGCGTCTCGTTGCGCGAGGACCTCCAATCCGAGCTGGTCTCGGTAGAAGCCGAGCGAGCGATCGAGGTCGGCGACCGAGATACCACCATGGAAGAAGCCGACGATGCGGCCATTCGCGCCGAGGTTCGCGTCGGTAGCAGTCTCGACCTGGGTCATGCGTAACCTCCTCGGTCTCGCATCGTGAAACGCTCGTCCACAATGCGCTACGACTCGGCACTGTGTCAAGGTGAAGGATCCGTGCTGATCAGGGGTCGCCCCGCGGTCGCCCTGTCGGGTGTCGCTCGCCGGCTGCTGTCGATGGGGCTGAGGCGGCTCGAGCGCTCAGCGGCGCGATCGGCCCAGTCACGACGGTGATGGGCAACCGGTTCTCGAGGCGCCGCGGCACCGATGCCCTATCAGGGCCCTTGGACGGGGTCGCACGCGCGGGGCGCCTCGCCCGTGGGGGCGCGCCGCGTGAGGTCGTCGGCGCTGCGATGCCCCGCGTCGAAATCGACATCGTGGAAGGCTCGGCACGCCGGGGGTAGTCAGGTCTGTGAGCGATGACCCGGCTAACGAGTGCACATCTTGACATGGCGAATGCCGACTTGTATACAACGCTGCATGCCACGGGCAAGAGCCGACGTCTATGGCGCCATCCGCGAGGCGATCTCGGATGGCTCGCTATCGCTCAACGAGCCACTACGTGAGGAGCGGCTGGCATCGGCGCTCGGCGTCAGTCGGACGCCGGTACGCGAGGCATTGGTCCGGCTGACCGCGGAGGGCCTCGTCGAGCTGGACGAGAGCGGCGGGGTTCGGGTCTCGGCACTGTCGGCCGACGACCTGGACGAGGTCTTCGCCCTTCGGGGAGCGCTCGAGTCGATGGCCCTGCGCTACGCCTGCGAGACGCGCGACGAGGCGGGCCTCGAGGAACTCCGCCGGATCCACGGGGCGAGCGCCGACGCAGTCGCGGCCGACGATGTCGAACGCCTGCTCGAGCTCAACACGCAGTTCCATGCCGCCCTCAACAGCCTGTCGGGGAAGCGCCGGCTGCAGAACCTCATCGAGTTGCTGCGCGACCAGTCGCGCCGCTACCGGGTCCTCGCCCTGTACGACGAGTCGGAGCGGCGCACCTCGGTCGACGAGCACGGGCGGCTCATCGAGCTCGTCGCCGCGGGTGACGCCAATGGTGCGGTCGGGCTGCTCCGTACGCATTTCGAGCGCCCGCGACAGCGGCTCGTGACGTACGTCGGGCCGGCCCGGTCCCGGCGCGCCGCCCTCGGGGGAGGTCTGGACGCGTGAGCACGGAGCGACAGGAGTATGGGGCGATCCGCGACCTCATCGGGCGGCTGCGGGACGTGTCGGTGGACCCGGCCCGCTCCGCGCTCCTCCTCGTTGACCTGCAGTACCTCGACGCGTCCGCCGAGGGCGAGCAGGCGGTGCGGGCACGGCGAGCGGGCACGTGGCCGGAGATCGCGCCGTACTTCGAGCGGGTCGCCGAGATCGTCGTCCCCGCCACCTCGCGCCTCATCGCCGCCGCCCGCGAGCGCGGCATGCCCGTGATGTTCACCCGCTGCGTGTCGTTCACCCCGGATGCCCGCGACAACGGTCGCCGCTTCCGCGAGTTCGGGATCGTCGTCCCGCCCGACAGCCGCGACGCCGAGATCCTCGACGAGCTCGACCAGCGCCCCGGGGATCTGGTCTGGAGCAAGACGACGGCGAGCGTCTTCCTCTCCACGAACATCGATCGGACGCTCCGCCAGATGGGGCTCGACACGCTGGTCGTCGGTGGCGTCGTGACGAGCGGGTGCGTCGAGAGCGCGGTCCGCGACGCCTGCGACCTTGACTACGGGGTTGTCCTCGTCGACGACGCCTGCGCCGACCGGACGGCGGAGCTCCATGAGCAGGCACTCAAGCGGCTCCATCGCAACTTCGCCACGGTCCGCTCGAGCGGGGACGTCCTCGCCGAGTTGTCCCCGACGCCCGCACGAGGAGGCCCGAGTGACTGACACGGCCGCACGCCGCTTCCGGGACCTGATCGCGGCTAGGCCGCTCCTGACGATGCCCGGCGCCTACGACGGCGTGTCCGCGCGGCTCGTGGCGCGCGCCGGGTTCGACGCGATCTACTTCTCGGGCGGGCTCTCATCGTCGTCATTCCCGGGGCTGCCCGACTTCGGCACTCGCTCGCTGACGGAGGCCGTCGCCCAGGTGGGCGGCGCGGTCATGGCGACGGGTCTGCCGGTCCTCGCCGACGGCGAGGCTGGCTTCGGGTCCGTCCTAGCGGTCCAGCGGATCGTCCGCGAGCTTGAGCACGTCGGCGCCGCCGGGCTGCACCTCGAGGACCAGGACGTCCCGCGGCGCTGTGGCCACTACGCGGGCAAGAAGCTCGTCAGCGTCGAGGAGCACGCCGGTCGGATCCGGGCGGCGGCGGCCGCCCGCTCCGACCCGGACTTCGTCATCGTGGCGCGGACCGACGCGATCGCGGTCGCGGGCTTCGACGACGCGATCGAGCGCTCGAGGCGCTATGTCGATGCCGGCGCCGATGTCGTGTTCGTCGAGGGCATGGAGACGATGGAGCAGCTTGCGGCGGTCCCGCGGCTGTTCGACGTCCCGACGATGGCGAACATCGTCGAGGGCGGCAAGACGCCCTTCCTCTCGGTCGCCGAGCTCGAGGACCTGGGGTACGCCCTCGCGATCTACCCGACGACCGCCTACTTCGCGGCCGTCGCCGCAATGCGCGACGTCCTCGAGGTCCTCAAGCGGACCGGGACGAGCCGCGACCGCTGGTCGCAGATGGCGACGTTCACGGAGTGGCAGGAGCTGACGGGCGTCCCGGAGGCGATGGCCATCCTCGACGCGTACGGGGCGCCCGAGTGAGCGGCGAGCCCCCGTTCGACCTGCTCGTCAGGGACGGCATCTTGGTCGACGAGGCCTGGGAGGGTCGGGGCGAGATTGGCGTGCGGGAAGGGCGCATCGCCGCGATCGGCGAGCCCGGAGGCCTGGCCGCGACGGGCGCCCGGCGCGTGGTCGACGCCGCCGGTCGCTACGTCATCCCGGGCGGGATCGACGCCCATGTCCACTTCAACTTCGGCCTGCCGCCGATCCTCTCGCAGCCGTACGAGCAGGGCAGCCGGGCGGCCCTCTACGGCGGCACGACGACGGTCTTCGACTTCGCCTATCGCGGTCCCGGCGGCGGCTCGCCGCTCGAGGCGTACCGGACAAAGCGGGCCGAGGCGGACGGCCAGGTCGACTGCGACTACGCGCTCCACTTCCTCATCGCCGGGGAGGTGAGCGCGGAGGATCTGGCCGAGGTCCCGGCGCTCGTGGCGGCCGGCGTCCCGAGCGTCAAGGTCTTCATGAACTTCCCGGCGCTCTATCCCGGCGACGGCGGGACGCACGCCCTGTTCCGTGCCCTCGCCCGCGCCGACGGGATGGGCATCGTCCATGCCGAGAACGGCGACGTCGCGGGCCGTTTGGCGGCCGAGCTGATCGGGGCCGGGCGCGACGACTATCGGTTCGCCGACGACAGCCGGCCGGCCTGGGTCGAGGCCGAGGCGGTCGGGCGGGCGGTGACGCTCGCGCGCGCGGCAGGCATCCCGCTGTACGTCCTCCATGTCACCTCCGCCGACGCGCTGTCGGTCATCGAGCGGGCGCGGGCCGAGGGCGCGCCGGTCTTCGCCGAGACCTGCCACAACTACCTCGTCTTCTCGAAAAGCGACGTGACCGAGCGGCCGGACGGCGCCAACTGGGGCAACTTCCCGCCACTCCGGCCGCCGGAGCATCGGGACGCGCTCTGGGCCGCCCTGGGCTCGCGCGTCATCGACCACGTCAGCACCGACGACTACGCGAACGACCTCACGAACCGGAACGCCGTCGGACTCACGCTCCCGACTCCGCCGGCCGGCCACAACGGGCTCGAGACTCGGCTCGCCGTCGTCTACACGGAGGCGGTCGCGAAGCGGGGGTTGACGGTCCGGGATTTCGTCGACCTCGTCGCGACGCGCATCGCGAAGGTCATGGGCATCTGGCCGCAGAAGGGGGCGCTTCGGGTCGGAGCGGATGCGGACATCGTCGTCTTCGATCCGACTGCCGCGGGCACGTTCCGCCTCGCCGATCTCCACACCGTCGACTACAGCATCTGGGACGGGTACGCATACGCCGGGCGTCCCGCCACCACCATCCTGCGCGGCGTCGTGATGGTCGAGGACGGCCGCTTCGTCGGCCCGTCCCGGACCGGACGTTACATCCATCGGGCACCCGCGTCGCGGCGACCGAGCCTATCGGCCGCGAGCGTGCAATGAGGAGGATCCAACCGTGCACATCGTGTCCCGGCGCCTGATCGGCGCCGCCGCCGCCGTCGCCCTCGCAGCGGGTGCGTGCGGCAGCCTGACCACCACGCCGGCGCCCTCGCCGGCGTCCCCCGCCGCGTCCCCCTCGGCTGCCGCCTCAGCGGGCGCCAGCGCCGCCGCGAGCGCCGCCGCAAGCCCGAGCCCGGGCGGAGCCAAGACGATCGGCGTGGTCTCCCTCGCGGCCAACAACGGCGGGTCCTCGCGGATGATCGCCGCCATGAAGCAGGCTGCCGGGCCGCTCGGTTGGACGATCCAGGTCGTCGACACGGCCGGCGATCCGGGCAAGGTCGCCGCGGCCGTCTCGAGCTTCACGACTGCCAAGGTCGATGGGATCGTCGTCGACATCCTCGACCCGAGCGCGCTGAGCACGCAGATCGCGGCGGCCAAGGCGGCCGGGATCCCGTTCATCAGCGTGAACTCGAACGACTACGACCCGAACGTCTCCTCCCAGATCGTGGCCAACCCCTTCGACGTCGGCGCCCAGGAGGCGACGTACATCGCCGACCGGCTGGGCCGCAAGGGCAACGTCGCGATGCTCGCCTTCAGCGCGGCGACCAACATCCGCCTGCGCCAAGCGGGCTTCGAGGCCGCGCTCAGCGCCTACCCGGGCATCAAGATCGTCGAGAAGCACGAGCTCGACGTCGCCAAGGCGCTCGATGACGCCCAGGCGACGGTGTCGAGCTGGCTGACGAAGTACCCGTCCGGACAGCTCAACGCGATCTGGGCCGCCTGGGACGAGCCCGCGCTCGGCGCGGCGGCCGCGGCCGACTCGAAGGGCCGCAACGACCTGTTCGTGACGGGCACCGACTACGAGCCGGCCGTCGGGCAGCGGATGAAGCAGGGGAGCGTCCTGCAGGCCGACTGGTTCGTCGACTACGCGACGATCGGCACGACCGCGATGACGCTCTTCCGGAACGCGTTCGCCGGCAAGGCGCTCCCGCCGCATGTCTACGTCGCGCTCCAGCTCGTCACGCCGCAGACGCTGCCGTCGGGCGACTTCCCGCCGTCCTCCTCGACCTACACCCTCTGGGGCGGTCAGTAGCCTTGCCCGAGCCGACGGCCGTGTCCCCTCCACGGCCCGTCGTCTGCCGGCTGGCCGGGGTGGTCAAGGACTACCCCGGCCAGCGGGCGCTCGACCTCGACGAGCTCGAGCTGTGGGCCGGCGAGGTCCACGCGCTCGTCGGCCAGAACGGAGCCGGCAAGTCCACCCTCGTCAAGATCCTCGCCGGCGCGACGCACGCGTCCGCCGGCAGGATCGTCCTCGATGGCCATCCGGTGCACTTCCGCAGCCCGGCCGATGCCGGCCGGGCGGGCGTCGCTCCGGTCTTCCAGGAGATCGCGGTCGTCCCGAAGGCGTCGGTCCTCGAGAACGCCAACCTCGGAATCCCGCTGCCGCGGGTCGGGCCGTTCATCCGCTGGCGGGCCTTGCGCGCACGGACCCTGCCGGTCGCGCAGCGGCTGGGCCTGGACGCGTCCCAGCTCGATGGCCCGGCGAGCTCCATGTCCGTCGCCGACCTGCAGCTCGTCGCCGTCTGCCGCGGGCTCCTGCGCGAGTCGAAGCTCATGCTCCTCGATGAGCCGACGGCGTCGCTCACCGAGCGCGAGGTCGAGCGACTCTATGGCGTTATCCGCGACCTGACCGCGGGCGGAGTCGCGGTCCTCTACATCTCCCACCGACTCGAGGAGGTCGCCGCGATCGCCGACCGGATCACCGTGCTTCGGGACGGCCGCCGGATCGCGACCGTCGCGCCCTCGACGCCGCGCGGCGAGCTCGTCCGCCTGATGACCGGCGAGGTCCTCGAGCCCGAGGGGCGGGCCGGACGGGCAGCGGGGGCACGGCCGCCGCTCCTCGTGGCGGATGCGCTGCGCTCGACGTCCGGCGTCGAGGCCTCGCTGACGCTCCGGCCCGGCGAGATCCTCGGGCTCGCCGGGCTCGTCGGATCGGGCCGGACGACCGTCGCCCGGATGCTCGCCGGCCTCGCGCCGGTGGCCTCCGGCGCGCTCGCCCTCGATGGCCGTCCCGTGCGGCTCGAGTCCCCTCGTGCCGCCGTGAGCGCGGGGATCGCGTTCGTCCCCGAGGATCGCCGACGCCTCGGCGTGCTTATCGGCCAGAGCGTGGGTTTCAACATCTCGCTCGCGAGTCTCGCGCGGTTCGTCCGCTTCGGCGCGCTCATCGACGGTCGGAGCGAGCGCCGGGCGATCGACGGCTACATCGCCCGCCTGGCGATCAAGACCCACTCGGCGCGACAGCCGGTCCGTCAGCTCTCGGGCGGCAACCAACAGAAGGTCGTGCTCGCGCGCTGGATGCTCCGCGGCGCCCGCGTCTTCATCGCGGACGAGCCGACCGTCGGGCTCGACGTCGCCGCCCGAGCGGAGGTGCATGGGGTGCTGCGTGAGCTCGCGGAGCAGGGCGCCGCCGTGCTCTTCGTCTCGTCGGATCTCGACGAGCTGTGCACGATGGTCGATCGGGCCTTG
>JAPVSP010000274.1:0-6316 GCA_047519685.1 Chloroflexota bacterium | reverse complement strand
GGTGAGGCCCAGGCGCTCGTCCAGGAGTCGCTGGTGGACGAGCGGCGTGGTCCGGAATCCCGCCCCGTCGACGGCGGCGACGGCCGCGTCGAGCCGGCGGACGAGGTCCACGTACCAGGCATCGCCCTGGCCGGCCGACCGCGCCACGTGGTAGGCGCGGAACAGCTCCCGATGGCGGACGAACGGGTCCGGGTCGTCGTCGACCGCGAGGCGGACGACGGCCGGATCGATCCGCCGGGTCATGACGTGGTCGATGTCGTCGCCCGGGAGCCGGCGCGGGCAGCGGATCGGGAAGGGCTCCACCGGTCCCGCCCGGTGGCCGCAGCCAGCACAGGCCACCTCGATCGCCAGGGCGTGCGCCGCGGTCACGGGGGCGGGGAGGGCGGTCACACGGTCCCCAGCGCGCCGGTGCGGGCGTTGAACTCGTCGATGAGCCGGTCCCACACGCTGACGATCGAGCGGGTCTCGGCCCAGAACCCCGGCCGGCGGCGCGCCTCGAACTCCTCGAGCGGGACGCCCTGCTGCTCGACCCAGGTGAAGTAGCCAAGGTTGAAGATCCGGTCGCGATCCGCCTTCGAGAGCTCCAGGAGGTGGTCGGTCGTCGCGCCCAGGATGCACTCGCCGAACACCTCGCCCGCGGCGACGGCGTCGAACCCGGTCGGGAAGTCGCGGGCGAGGATCCGCTCGATCTCCGTCCGGTACATCGCGGCGCCGTCGGTCGCGACGGTCACGATCACGTCGTCCGGGCCCAGCTCCTCGTACTTCGCGGTCCTGATCGCGGCGAGGATGTTGCAGACGCTCGAGAAGCCGAGCGAGGGCAGCCGGCCGACGATCTCGGCGGGGACGCCGCGACGGGCGGTCAGGTACTCGCGGCCCGCCTGGCTGTCGAACAGCACCTCGAGGCGGTCGGTGGACCGGTCGGAGACGGCCATGACCAGGTCGGTCGCCATGACGTTATGGATCAATGGGATGTGCTTGTCCCCGATGCCCTGGATGTTGTGCTCGCCGAAGCCGTTCTCGAGCATCGTCGGGCACTCGAGCGCCTCGACCGCGACCGTCAGCGAGCCGTAGCGCTCCTTGAGGTAGTCGCCCGCGCCGATCGTGCCGGCCGAGCCGGTCGCCGAGGTGAACGCCCGGAGGCGGAGGTCGGGCTCGGCCGCCCGCAGGGACTCGAAGACCGTCGCCAGGGCGCGGCCCGTGATGACGTAGTGGGCGATGTGGTTCCCGAACTCGGAGAACTGGTTGAAGATCACGGTGTCCGACTCGCGGTCGAGCTCCGCGCAGCGGTCGTAGATCTCCTTGACGTTGCTCTCGGTGCCGGGCGTCCGGACGATGTCGGCCGGGTCCGCGACCCATCGCTCGAGCCACTCGAAACGCTCGCGGCTCATCCCGGCCGGCAGGACCGCCACCCCGCGACAGCCCATGATCCGCGAGATCGCCACGCCGCCGCGGCAGTAGTTGCCGGTGGATGGCCAGACCGCGCGCTGCGTCGTTGGGTCGAACTGGCCGGTCACGATCCGCGGGGCAAGGCAGCCGTAGGCGGCCAGCACCTTGTGCGACCGGATCATCGGGAAGACGTCGCCCAGGACGACGACGATCCGCGCCTCCACGCCGGTCAGGGACGATGGGAGCACGACGTGGACGGGGACCTCCGTCCGCCCGCGCCGATCCAGCGCGTCGAACCAGTGGGCGCGGAACAGGTTGAGGGGGTGGGGAGCGTCGGGGTCGACCGCGTCGAGGCGCTCGACGATCCGGGCGGGGATCGTCGACGGGTCGGCGAGCTGGGCGAACGTCGGCAGGACGACGCCGGCGTCGCGGAACCGGCCGACCGTCCGTTCGTAGACGGACGCGTCGACGAGCTCGCGCTCGAGTCCCAGTCGTCGCATCGGCGGCACCTCCCGGGCCGCGGCTCCGTACGCCTCGGATTGTGCGCCACCACCCCTGGCAGCCGGGCCATGTCGCGGTCCGAACGGGCCGCCCGGTCAGGAACGATGGCAGGCGTCCCCGCGGGAACCGCCAAGCCACGATTGCCGCACGGACGGGCGCGGGGATAGGGCCGGATGGCCGGGCCGCGCCGGGAAGGACGGACCCGATGGAGTTCACGCTGAACGGCCGGCCGGTCTCGCTGGGGGTCCCGGCGGGCGCCAGCCTGCTCGAGCTGCTCCGCGGCGAGCCGGGCCTCCGGTCGATGAAGGACGGCTGCGCCCCGGAGGGCTCGTGCGGCGCGTGCACGGTGCTCGTCGACGGGCGCGCGGTCGTCTCGTGCGCCCAGCCGGCCGCCCGGGTCGAGGGACGGTCGGTCACGACGCTCGAGGGCCTGGGGGAAGAACAGCGCGACGGGTGGGCCGAGGCCTTCGCGGCGACCGGCGCCTCCCAGTGTGGCTTCTGCTCGCCGGGCATCGTCATGAAGGCCGAGGCGCTGCTGAGGCGTCAGCCGGATCCGACCCGCGAGGAGATCGCCCGGGCGCTGGCCGGGAACCTCTGCCGCTGCACGGGCTACGTCAAGGTCGTCGACGCCATCGGGCTGGCGGCCGCGGCCCGGCGGGGCGGCCCACCGGCGGAGGCGGACCGCAGCGGGCGGATCGGCTCGCGGACCGAGCGCTACGAGGCGCGCGAGCTGGCCCTCGGTGAGCGGCCGTTCGTCGCCGACCTCCGCCTGCCGGGGATGCTCCAGGGGGCGCTCCGCTTCAGCGATCACCCGCGCGCCATCGTCCGACGCATCGACACGACGCGCGCCCGCGCCCATCCTGGGGTCGTCGACGTCGTGACCTGGCGCGAGGTCCCCGGGCAGCGATCGCAGGGCCTCATCGTGGCCGACTGGCCGCTCTTCGTGGCCGAGGGCGAGACGACGCGCTACGTGGGGGACGTGCTAGCCGCGGTCGCCGCGGAGGACCGGGCGGCGGCGCGCCAGGCGGCGGGCCTCGTCGACGTCGAGTACGAGGTGCTCCGGCCGATCACGGACCCGTTCGAGGCGCTCGCCGACGACGCTCCGGCCCTCCACGAGGGCGGCAACCTCGTCTCGATGTCGGCCGTCAGGCGCGGCGACGTCGACGTCGCACTCGCCGGTGCGGCCCACGTCGTCACCGAGACGTTCCGCACCCAGGCCATCGAGCACGCCTTCCTCGAGCCCGAGTCCTGCCTGGCGGAGCCGCTCGGCGAACCGGGCGGGGGCGACGCGGCGGACGCGGCCACCGGGATCCCGCGCATCCGGATCTACTCGCAGGGCCAGGGCGCCTGGGAGGACCGGCGCCAGATCGCCTCGTTCCTCGACCTCCCGGAGCGGGCGGTGCGGGTCACGCAGGTCGCGACCGGTGGCGCGTTCGGCGGCAAGGAGGACCTCAACGTCCAAGGCCAGGCGGCGCTCCTGGCCCTGCGGACCGGCCGGCCGGTCCTGCTCACCCTGTCGCGCGCCGAGAGCCTGCGCTTCCACCCGAAGCGCCACCCGTTCTGGATGGACTACACGGCCGGCTGCGACGAGGAGGGGCGGCTCGTCGCCGTGCGGGCCCGGATCGTCGGCGACAACGGCGCGTACGCCAGCGTCGGCGGCAAGGTCCTGGAACGGGCGGCCGGCCATGCCTGCGGCCCGTATCGCGTCCCGAACGTCGACGTCGAGGCGCGTGCCGTCTACACCAACGACCCGCCCTCCGGGGCGATGCGGGGCTTCGGGGTCAACCAGGTCGACTTCGCCATCGAGGGGGTCCTCGATCGGCTGGCCGAGCGCGTGGGGATCGACGGCTGGGAGATCCGCTGGCGGAACGCGCTCGAGACCGGCGACCGGTTCGCGACGGGCCAGCGGCTCGGGCCCGGCGTGGGCCTCAGGCAGACGCTCCTCGCCGTCCGGGACACGTACCGCTCGGCGCGCTACGCGGGCATCGCCTGCGTCGCGAAGAACACGGGCATCGGCAACGGGCTCCGCGAGCGCGGCCGCGCCATCCTGCGGCCGGAGGCGGACGGCTCGGTCACGCTGTTCCACTCCTGGTCCGAGATGGGCCAGGGGGTCCACACGGTCCTCCGGCAGCTCGCCGCGGCCGAGCTCCACATCCCGCCCGAGCGGATCCGCGTTCGCGTCGACACCGAGCGCGAGCTCGACACCGGCGAGACGACCGCGTCCCGGGCGACGATGCTCGGCGGTCGAGCGGTCCTCGAGGCGGCGCGCAGCCTGCTCGATGCGTGGAAGGCCGGCGACTGCCGCGCGATGGCCGATCTCGCCGGGGAGGAGTTCCACGGCGAGGTCGTCGTCGAGGGGACCACGTCGCTCGGAACGGAGACGGACGAGCCGGTCACCCACTTCGCGTACGGCTGGGGCAGCCAGGTCGTCGTGCTGGACGACGACGGGCGGATCGAGCGGGTCATCGCGGCCCATGACGTCGGCCGGGTCCTGAACCGGACGCTGCTCGAGGGCCAGGTGGAGGGCGGGGTCCACATGGGCCTCGGCCAGGCGCTCAGCGAGGCATTCGTCGTCCGGGACGGCGTCCCGGTCACGGAGACGCTCAAGTCGCTCGACATCATCCCGGCGGCCGGCATGCCGCCGGTCGAGTGCATCTTCGTCGAGGAGCCGCAGCCCGAGGGGCCGCTCGGCGCGAAGGGGGTGGGGGAGGCCGTCCTCGTCCCGACGGCGGCGGCCGTCGCCGGCGCCCTCTACCGCTTCGACGGGATCCACCGGACGCAGCTGCCGATGCGGGATTCGGCCGCGGCCCGCGCCGCCGTCCCGAAGCTCGCCCGGACGCCCCGCGGGGCGGTCGAGGTCGCCGAGGTCGCCGGTGGCACCGCGGCCGCGAGCGCCGAGGTCCCGCCGCCCGCGGCGAGGGTCGAGCCATGAGCCTCGCGCTGGTCGGCGGCGACGTCGTCACGTCGCTCCATCCTCCCCGGATCGAGCGGGCGGACATCGTCGTCGAGGGCGACCGCATCGTCTCGGTCGGGGCGGCCGATGCGGGCGCGGTCGGCGGGGCGGTCGGCGGGGCGGCCGGCAGCACCGTCGAGCGCGTCGACTGCCGTGGCTGTGTCGTGATCCCCGGCAACGCCTGCGCGCACACGCACGTCTACTCGGCGCTGGCGCGCGGGATGCCCTACCGGCTCGCGCCACCGCCCGACTTCCTGCGCATCCTCCAGCGCGTCTGGTGGCGCCTCGACCGGGCCCTCGATCCCGCGACGATCCGCGCCTCGGCGCTCGTCGGCGGGCTCGAGGCGCTGCTCGCCGGGACGACGACCCTCGTCGACCATCACGCCTCTCCCGAGGCGATCGACGGCTCGCTCGACATCGTGGCCGAAGCGCTCGCCGAGCTCGGCATCCGCTCCATCCTGTGCTACGAGGTCACGGACCGCGATGGCGCCGAGCGCGCCCGGGCGGGCGTCCACGAGAACCGGCGCTTCCTCGCCCGCCTCCATCGGGGCGACCTCCCACTGGCCCGCGGGATGGTCGGCGCCCACGCCTCGTTCACGCTGTCCGACGAGACGCTCGAGGCCTGCGTCGCGGCGGCCCAGGATGCGGGGACGGGCATCCACGTCCATGTCGCGGAGGATGCCGTCGACGAGCGGGACGCCCAGGCGCGCTCCGGCCTGCGGGTCGTCGACCGGCTCGAGCGGGCGAGCGCGCTGGGCGGCGACAGCCTCCTGGCCCACGGCGTCCACGTCGACGCGGCCGAGGCGGCGGCGATCCGCCGCTCCGGTGCGACGCTGGCCCACAACCCGCGCTCGAACATGAACAACGCGGTCGGCCGGGCGCCGCTCGCGCTGCTCGGCGAGCGCGTGGCGCTCGGGACGGACGGGATCGGCGCCGACATGTTCGAGGAATCGCGCGTCGGCTACCTGCGCCTCCGAGAGGAGCTCGGGGCCGGGACGCCCTCCGACTGGCCCCTCGCCCGGCTGGCCGAGGGTGCCCGGTTCGTTGGCCGGGCCTTCGACGAGCCGGCGCTCGGGCGGATCGCCCCGGGGGCCCCGGCCGACCTCGTCGTCCTCGACTACGCGGCCCCGACACCGCTGACCGACGAGACCCTCGCGGGCCACTGGGTCTTCGGGCTGTCCGCCCGGGCCGTCCGCGACGTGGTCGTCGCCGGCCGGGTCGTGGTGGGCGATCGGCGCGTCGCCCTCGTGGATGGCGATCGCGTCGTCGCCGAGGCGCGGCTCGAGGCCGCCAGACTGTGGGAGCGCCTTGCGACGATCGATGCGCACCCGTTCGAGCCCCGGGGGGTGGCCGTGCGATGACCGAGACCGGGAACGAGCCGGCGGCGGCCGAGCGCACCCCGGCCGGCGCACCCTCCGCCCGGGCCCCGCTGGCGGACCTCGCCGTCGAGATCTGCGGCATCCGGTTCCCGAACCC
>JAPVSP010000273.1:0-1600 GCA_047519685.1 Chloroflexota bacterium | reverse complement strand
TGCGCTGGTATGGGCTGTTCCTCGTCGCCGCGATGTCCGTCGCGGTCGGGCTGACCGTGGGGGAGGCCCGGCGTCGAAGGATCGGCGACGACGTCGTCTGGGATGGGGCGATCTCCCGGCCTGCACAGGATGACTCCTTTCGGACCTTGTCAGGTCTCGAGGAGGGGACATTCCCGTCGAACTCCCCGGGCGTGATCTCGCCGCGAGATCGGGTCAGGGGCCCTCGGTCAGGCCGCCGGCAGCTCCACCGTGAACGTGGCACCCTCGCCTGGCCCATCGCTCTCAGCCCAGGCGCGCCCCCCCATGGCCTCGGCGAGCGCACGCACGATCGCGAGCCCGATCCCCGAGCCGCCCGCGGCCCGGCTGCGCGCCGGGTCCACGCGGTAGAAGCGCTCGAACACGGCCTCGAGCTGGTCTGCGGCGAGCCCCGGCCCATCATCGGCGACCGAGACGCGGGCGCGTCCTTCCGACGCCGCCGTCCGGACCGTCACGGTCGATCCCTCGGGAGCGTGGCGAAGGGCGTTGGACAGGTAGTTCGCGAGGACCTGGGCGAGCCGGTCGCGGTCCGCCCGCGCGGTCGCCGCCGGCCCCTCGACGTCGATCCGGATCTCACGCGAGGCGGCCACCGGGCCGAACCGTTCGGCGACCTCGCGAGCGACCACCGCGGTGTCGACGGCATCGAGTCGGAGCGGAAGCTGACGGGCCTCGGCACGCCAGAGCTCCGAGAGGTCGCTGACCAGCCGGGTCATGCGGCTGGTCTCGGCCCGCAGGAGGCGCCAGGTCTCGTCGGACGGCTGGATCACCCCGTCCTCGAGCCCCTCGAGGTAGCCATCGAGAGTCGTCAGCGGGGTCCTGAGCTCGTGGGCCACGTCGCCGACCAGGTGGAGGCGGCGGCGCTCCGTCGACTCGAGCGAGGCGGCCATCTCGTTGAACGACTCGGCCAGCTCTCCGAGCTCGCCCGGCTCGTCGGCCGGGACCCTCTCAGCGTAGCGGCCATCGGCCACCCGCCTCGCCGCGGCGACGAGCGCGCTGATCGGCCGGGCGATCCGGGCCGCGACCGCGAGGCCCACCACCGCCGCCGTGACGATCGCGATGACCGACGCCGCGGCGAGGGCCCGCCGCATCGCGTCGGCGAAGGCCGCCTGGGTGGCCGCGGCCATGGCCTGGCCCATCTGGTCGCCCGGCGGATGTCCCATCGCCTCGGCGAAGTAGCCGGGCCCGACGAGCAGGACGGCCACCCCCACGGTCCCGAGGGCGGCAGCGGCGACGACCAGGAACGCGACGAGGAGGCGCGCGCGGAGCGACCGGGGGAGCATCAGCCAGCCTCGCGAAGCCGGTAGCCGACGCCGCGGACCGTCTCGATGAAGCGAGGGCGGGCGGGGTCGTCGCCGAGCTTGCGCCGAAGGTTCGCGACGTGGACGTCGACGAGATGATCGTCGGCGATGAACTCGGCGCCCCAGACCCGGTCGAGCAGCGCCTGCCGACGGACGACCACGCCCGGGTCACGTGCGAGGGCGGCGAGGAGGTCGAACTCGAGCGCGGTGAGCTCCGCGGGCCGCCCGTCCACCCGGACGGCCCGGCGCGCCTCGTCGATCTCGAG
>JAPVSP010000272.1:0-9313 GCA_047519685.1 Chloroflexota bacterium | reverse complement strand
GAGCCGGCGGTCGAGCGCGCCCTCGGGGCGACGCACGCCGCCACGGCGGGACCGGCCCGCAGCCCGGCGGGTCCGCCCGCCCTGCTCCTCGACGCGGCGACGAAGCGCTTCGTCGTCGGGCGCCGACGCCGGCCCGTCGTCGCCGTCGATCGCGTCTCGATGCGCGTCGAGCGCGGCGAGATCGTCGGCGTCCTCGGAGCGAACGGCTCGGGCAAGTCGACCCTCATCCGCCTCATCTCGGGTCTGTTGACCCTCGATGCGGGCCGGGCCGAGGTCTTCGGGCACGACGTCGAGCGCGACGAGCTCGCCGTCAAGCGGCTCATCAACCGGGTGAGCGTCGACGCCGCGTTCTTCAAGAAGCTCAGCCCGCTCGAGAACCTGTCGTTCGCGGCACGCCTGTACGGGCTCGACGCCCGGGCGGCGAGGACCGAGTCGATCAGGATCATGGGTCGGCTGGGCATCGCGGAGAAGCGCGTCGGCCGGCCGGTCGAGCAGATGAGCCGCGGGATGCAGCAGAAGGTCGCCATCGCGCGAGCCCTGCTGACGAGCCCGTCGCTCCTCCTGCTCGATGAGCCGACGACCGGCCTCGACCCGCGGTCGAAGCTCGACGTCCAGGCCTTCATCGAGGAGGTCCGGACGACCCACCGCGCGGCGATCGTCCTGACGACGCACGACCTGGCCGAGGCGGAGCGCCTCTGCGACCGCATCGCGATCCTCGACGGGGGTCGCCTGGTCGCCGAGGACACCCCGGCCGGGCTGATGCGGCTCGTGGCCGACCGCTACGGGCAGCCACCGACGATGGATGCCGTGTTCATGACCTTGACCGGCCGCTCGCTCGACGAGGACGTCGAGGAGGACGAGGCCGAGCCTGACGAATGAGAACGAAAGGGGGTGGACCGATGAACGCCCAGGCCGAATACCGGCTGCGCCTCGCGCACGCGCACCGCGAACGCGATCTCGCCCGCGCGGCGAACGCGCGCGCCGTGCGCGAGCGGCTCGCTGCCCGACGCCCTCCCCTTCGGCGGATCGTCGGTCGATCGATCATCCGCCTCGGGGAACGGCTGGCCAGCGAGCCGTCACTCGAGCCGGCCCGGCCCCGCTGAGGGGCCGGGCCGGACCGGACACCCTACGGAGACACCACGGTGACTGTCCTCGCACACGAACTGCGAGCCTCATACGCCTTCGTCGAGCGCAACTTCTTCCTGACCCGTCGCTACTGGGGCTGGGAGGTCGCGTTCCTCGTCTACTCGGTCGCCGGCGCGCTGTCGATCTCCCTGATCGGCGCCGCCGCCGGCGACCCGCGCCTGATCCTCATGCTGATGATCGGCGCGATCTTCTGGAACTACCTCTCGGTCGTGTTCAGCTGGATCGCCGACACGATCGCGGTCGAGCGCTGGGAGGGCACGCTCGAGTACACGATGATGGCGCCCGTCCGTCGCTGGACGCAGCTCCTGGGCTCGTGCGTCTACGCGATGCTCTACGGGCTGATCCACACCGCGGTCATCCTCGTCGTGCTCGTGCTGTTCTTCCCGCAGCTCGACCTCTCGAGGGCGAACCCCGCGACCGCGGTCGCCTTCATGCTGCTCGGCTCGTTCAGCTTCGTCGGGATCGGCATGATGGCCGCCATCCTCCCGCTGCTGTACGTCGAGCGGGGCGCCCAGATGACGTTCGTCCTCCAGTCCTGCCTGCTGCTCGTCTCGGGCGTCTACTACTCGATCGGCGTGCTGCCGCCGTGGATGCAGGCGCTCTCCCGCCTCTCGCCGGCGACCTACGTGCTCGACGGCGTCAGGCGCGGCCTGATCGACGGGACGCCGCTCACCGCGCTGCTCGGCGACATCGTGCCCCTCGTCGCCATGGGCGCGCTCCTCATCCCGGCCGGCCTGTGGGCCTTCGGTCGCGCGGAACGATATGCGAAGCGCACCGGCAAGCTCAAGCGAGTGGGCTGAGATGGCGACCGACGTCCACAGCGTCCACGTGCCGCGCGCCCCGGCGATCCCGGGTCTCCGGTTCCGCCAGTACCGGGGGCCGGTCGACCACGTCGGCATGGCGCCCGTCGTCACGGCCGCCCGCCGCGCGAGCGGCATGCTGCAGGCGGCGACCGCCGAGTCGCTCGACGCGCTGTACGGCCATCTCAGCAACTGCGACCCCGCGCGCGACATCGTCGTCGTCGAGCTCGACGGCTCGATCGTCGCCTACGGGCGGACGTGGTGGGCCGACCGGACGACCGGCGAGCGGGCATTCGAGGCCATCTGCTTCGTCCACCCGGACGTCGCCGGCCGGGGCATCGGCCGCGCGCTCCTCGCCCAGCAGGATCGGTCGCGCGAGGAGCTCCACGCCGCGATGGCCGCCGAGCTCGGGTCGCGTCGGGCGATCGCGACGGCCTACCTCCGCGGAGACGACCCCGGCGGACGTCACATCCTCGAGGAGGCCGGCTACCGCCTGGCCCGCCGCCATTGCGAGATGGCCAGGCCGTCGCTCGACGACATCCCCGCCGTCCCGGTGCCCGACGGGCTCGAGATCCGGCCGATCGATCCGGCCGACCGGACGATGCTCCGGCGGGTCTTCGACGTGTCGGTCGAGGTCTTCCAGGACCACTGGGGCGACGTCGACGCGTCGCCGGAGGCCTTCGCCGCCTTCGTCGAGGCGCCCGAGACGCAGCCGGCCCTCTGGTGCGTCGCGTTCGCCGGCGACGAGATCGCCGGCCATATCCTCAACTTCCTCGAGGATCCGGAGCCCGACGGGGCACGCACGGGCTGGACCGAGTCCATCGCCGTCCGTCGGCCCTGGCGGCGACGCGGCCTCGCCCGGGCGATGCTCGCTCTGAGCCTCCGGACCGTCCGGGACGCCGGCGCGACGCGGGCCGCCCTCGGCGTCGACACCGAGAACCCGAACCAGGCCTTCAGGCTGTACGAGAGCCTTGGCTTCAGGAAGACGGCTGACCAGCTGGAGTACCACCGGCCGCTCGGGACGCCGGAGCGCGCACGATGAGCGGACCGGCGCCGGCGGCCTTCCCCGCCCTCGAGCCGCTCGGCTGGGACGGGCCGTTCGACGCGCTCTTCGCCGAGCACGCGCGCCAGGGCCTCGAGCCCGGCCGGGTGACGGCTGACCTGCGCGACGTGTCGATCGTCCGGGTGGGCGGCGGCGAGGTGCACGGGACCGTTTCCGGTCGGTTCCGCCACGCCGTCCTCGGGCCGGGGGACTTCCCGGCCGTCGGCGACTGGGTCGCGCTCGAGGCCCGGCTCGACGAGGGATCCGGCACGATCCATGCCGTGCTCCCCCGCCGGAGCGCCATCACCCGGACGGCGAGCGACTCGAACCGGACGAGCGGCGGCCGGCTGGCCGACGAGCAGGTCCTTGCCGCGAACGTCGACCTGGCGCTGCTGGTGGCGGCCATCGACCGCGAGCCGAACCTGCGGCGTCTGGAACGCTACCTCGCGCTCGCGTGGGGCAGCGGGGCGACGCCCGTCGTGGTCCTCAACAAGGCCGACCGGAGCGTCGACGTCGGTGCCGCCTTGACCGCGGTCGAGGCGATCGCCATCGGCGTCGACGTCCACGCCATCAGCGCGCTCACCGGCGACGGACTCGACCGCCTCGAGACGCACCTCCGGCCCGGCCGAACGGCGGTCGTCCTGGGGCCCTCCGGGGTCGGCAAGACGACCCTGGCGAACGCGCTCCTGGGAGGCGGCGCCCTGGCGACGAGGGCCGTCCGCGAGTCGGACGGGCGAGGCCGCCACGCGACGACGCACCGGGAGCTGCTCCCACTGCCGAACGGCGCGCTGCTCGTCGACACCCCGGGTATCCGTTCGCTCGAGCTGCTCGAGGGCGACGACGGCGTCGAGGCCGCGTATGCCGATGTGGAGGCCCTCGCGGCGGCCTGCCGCTTCACCGACTGCCATCACGGCGGCGAGCCGGGCTGCGCCGTCGACGCGGCCCTGGCCGATGGGCGGCTCGACCCAGGACGGCTGGCGGGCTACCGGAAGCTGCGCCGGGAGACGACCCGAAGTGAGCGGGAGCGGGACCCCAGGGCACGTCAGGCCGAACGGCGCCGCTGGCGCATCCTCCAGGCGGAGGTGGGTCGGCACATGCGGGCCAAGTACGGGCCGGAGTACCGATGAGCGGGCCCGGCCCCGCGGCGGATCGGACGCCGCCGCCGGGTGGGTCGGGGGCCATCGACCGCTTGCGGGGGCGCCGAGAATCAGGAGGTGATCGACCACCCTTCGACCGTTGTCCGGCCACTGCTCCTCATCGTCGCCCTCGTCGTCGCGAGCTGCGCCGGACCGGCGTCGACGGCGACCAACCCGAGCCTGCCGGCGTACAGCCCGCCGGCGTCGGCGAGCGCGACGCCCGCACCGAGCCCGACCCCCACTCCGAGCTCGACGCCTGCTCCGAGCCCGTCCCCGTCCACCGCTCCAAGCCCGTCCGGGAGTGCCGCCATGTCCTCCGTCCCGTTCGCCCTCTCGAGCTCCGCCTTCGCCCCGAACGGCGCGATCCCCCGGCGCTACACCTGCGACGGCCCCGACATCTCACCGCCCCTGGCCTGGGCCGGCGCCCCCGACGGCACGGCCGCGCTCGCGCTCATCGTCGACGACCCCGACGCGAAGGGCTTCGTCCACTGGGTGGTCGCCGACCTCGCGGCCGCCGCAACGGGCAGCCTGCCGGAGGGCGCCTCCGGCCATCTCGCCCCGGCGGTCGAGGGTCGCAACGACTTCGGCAAGCTGGGCTACGGCGGTCCGTGTCCGCCGAGCGGGACCCACCACTACCGGTTCACGCTTCTCGCGCTGTCGTCCCGGCTGGGCCTGCCCTCGGGCACGACCGCGGCCCAGGTCCGGGCCGCGGCGAGCGGCAAGACGCTGGCCCAGACGATCCTCGTCGGCACCTATCACCGCTGACCGGCGCGGGCGATCCGCGAGGCCTCGACCAGGGCCCCATAGGCCGACGGACGGGCGGGCGGGCGGCCGATCCGCCGGCCGTCAGGGGACGAGGGCCGGGTCGAACGTGATGAACTGGTCGCCGAGTCGCCCCGCGATCGCCGCGACCGTCCCGTCGGCGGACCGATAGACGGTCACCGACGCCGGCCAGTCGGTCTGGCGGCCGACGGCGTCGACCCCCGGCGCGCCGGCGGCGAAGACGTAGCGGCCATCCGAGCTGACGGCGAGCGAGGTGAGGTCGGCCGTCGGCGCCCACGTTCCGACCAGCCTGAGGCTGGCCGTGTCGACGACGCCGATGCCCGCCGACCGGGCGTTCGGGTCCTCGATCCCCGTGCCGTTCACGCCGAGCAGGTACAGCCGCGACCCATCCGGCGACAGTGCGAGCGCCGGCTGCAGGAAGAGCTTCGCTTCGGCGGTCGGGGCCAGCCAGCGACCGAACGCGCCGGCGAGCGCCCCGAGAGGGTCGCTCCCCTGCCCGAGCGAGGCGGTCGGGGCCGGCAGCTCGAGCGTCCCGGCCACGCGACCAGTGACGACATCGATCTTGGTCAGGGATCGAGCGAACGGCAGCCAGACAAAGCGGACCCCGCCGGGGCCGTCCACCGAGGTGACCAGCGGCAGACCGCGCGAGCCATCGAACGCGATGGCACCCAGGGCCCGCCCCGCCAGGTCGACGCGTCGAAGCTCTCCCTGCGAGGGGCAGATCGCGGCGAACACGTCGTCGCTCGCGAAGCGTTCGTCGAACGGCCACGGACACGCCGCCGGGTCGAGCGTCCCCGCTCCCGGCGCGAAGGCCATCAGGGGGCCGACCCGGCCCGCCTCGATCGTCGCAGACCAGTGGTCGGGGCCGTCCTGGAGGAGCACCTGGGGCGTCTGGACGCCATGGGTCTGGATGATCACCAGTCGGCGCCCGCTCGGGGAGACGATGACGCGCGGCGCCTCGGTGCCCATCGACGAGCCGAACGGATCGGTGACCGCGAGATCCGGCAGCCGCACCGTCTGGACGACCGCACCGGTCGCCAGATCGACGACGTCGACCCCGCTCCTCCAGCCGACGCCGCGGATGGCCCAGCCCACGTACGCGTGCCCGAGATCGGCGGCGGCCGACACCGTGACCAGCACGGGCGGCGCGGTGCTCGCGGGATCGAGGATGCCGCCGCCGTACGAGGCGACCGGCCGTGTGCCGATCTGGTCGCCGGCCGCGTCGTACTCGATGAGGTGGACCGACACGGCGGTGGGGACCGAATCCGTGAACTGGTCCTCGTGGAAGCACAGGCAGAGGCTCCCACCGCCGGCTCGCGGCAGGAGCCGCCCGCCGAACGTCGTGCCCTCGAGCGCCGGGCCGAGGCGCCCGGCCGACAGGTCGAGCAGCGAGTAGCCCTGGGCCGCGACCGGGAATGCGATCGCCGGCAGCGCGGGACCGTTCACGACGAGCGTCGGGTACGGCGTCTGGCTCGGGCCGGTCGGCGTCTGGCTCGGGCGCTCGGACGGGGCGAGCCCACCGGACGCACTGGCACCCGGCGTCCCGGTCCCCGTGGCGGGGCCCGACCGAGGCTGGGTCAGCCAGACCGCGCCCAGGGCGAGGACCAGCGTCGCCGCGGCGGCCGCCACGAACGCGCCCCCCAGACGCCGGGCCCATCGGACCCCGTGAGCATCCGTCCGGCGCGCCGTCGCGATATCGCGCCAGGTTCGCTGGCCGATCCGCTGGGGCGGCATGGTCCACGACTCGGCCACCTCGCGAACGAGTGCGCCGAGCGCCTCGTCGTCGAGCGGGGGCTCCGACGAGCCCGAAGGCCCTGCCTGGGGCGTCCTGGCATCGTTCATCGAGCGACCTCCGTCATGGCGCGACGCGCCGGTCGAGGCCAGCGTCGGCGCCGTCGTCGGCGGGCGCGGCCGCGAGGTGGAGCCGGAGGGCGGCGTGGGCCCGCGACAGCATCGAGCCCACGTTCCCCGGGCTCGTCCCGAGCAGCGTTGCGATCTCGCCGTAGTCGTAGCCGTAGAAGTGGCGGAGCACGACGGCGGCCCGGGCCGGCGGCTTCAGCGACTCGAGCGCCTCGTCGACGAGCCGACGCCGCACGACCTCGGTGGCCGGGTCGCCACCCCATTCGCGGTCCCCCGCGAGCGGGCGACCGTCGTGGTCGAGCGAGGCGGCCGCGATCGTCCGCACGCGCCGGCGGCGGAGGACGTCGAGGGCCGCGTTCGCGACGATCCCCTGGAGCCACGGCCGCACCGGACGGTTCGAGTCGTACTGCTCCCAGCGCTCGTATGCCCGAGCGAAGGCCTCGTGGGTCGTGTCGCTCGCGGCGTCCCGGTCGCGCAGGATCGCGAACGCCACCCGGTACACGTCGTCGACGTGCTCCCGATACGCGCGCTCGACGGCGACCCGGCGACCCTCGTCCTCCATGTCCGGTCCTACGCGCGCCAGGTCCCGGACCTTGCATCGACCCGGCTGCTCACAGCGGCAGCCGTCCCTCCCGCCGGACGCGATCAAGCCAGGGACGCTCCCGACCGACGGTCGTCGACGGCCCGTGGCCGGGCAGGACGCGCGTCCCGTCGTCGAGGATCGCGAGGCGTCCGAGCGACTCGACCATGGCCGGTGGCGACCCCCCGGGCAGGTCGACCCGGCCCCAACCGCCCGCGAAGAGCGTGTCCCCGCTCATCAGGAAGCCCTCGTCCGGCGCGAGGAGGCAGACCGAGCCCTCGGTGTGGCCGGGCGTGTGCAGGACGGTGAGGCGAAGGTCCCCGAAGCGGATCGCCCCACCCTCGACGAGGTCGATGGCCGGCACCGACGGCGGGATCTCGAACGGCGCCCACAGCGGTGCCGGCCGCTCCAGCCGCTCGCGGTCGAGCGGATGGGCCGCCACCGGGGCCCCCGTGTGCGCGGCCACGGCGGCGTTGTCGCCGATGTGGTCCCAGTGACCGTGGGTGGACACGATGAGCTTGAGGGTCCACCCACGCGCGGCCAGCTCGTCGCGGATCCAGGCGAGGGACGGGATGGCGGTGTCGATCGCGATGGCCTCGCGGGAGCGCGGATCGGCGAGCACGTAGACGTTGGTCGCGAGGGGGCCGACCGGGCGGGCGAGCAGCTCCATGACGCGGAGTCTGGCAGACGTCGCGACCCGGCACGACGGTCGGCCCGGGCACGGGGACCGGGAACGGGCCGTTCGGCCCGAAGGGACACACGGCGCAGCGCGGTAGATTCGCCAGGAGCAGGGAGGCGCTCAATGGACACCAAGATCAAGGTCTGCATCGACGCCTGGGACGACCCCGCCTTCCGCTCCGCCGTCGAGGGAGCGTACGACCAGGTCGTCGCCGAAGGACGGCTCCTCGACCTGCCGGAGACCGCGTCGCGCGTCCAGCACCTCCTCGTGGCGGCCGGGTACGCGGCCGCGCGCGTCGACCTCGAGCGAACGGTGGACGAGGCGCTCGTGCACGTCGCGCACTGGAACGTCCATCGGGGCGCGGTGGTCCCGGCGGTCGCCCGCTAGCCGAAGGGCGGAGGCGCTCAGGCCTCGAGCTTCGCCCGGATGCAGTCGAAGGTCTGGCCGATCAGCTTGTTCGCCGTGCCCTCGATGAGCCGGGCTCCGACGCTCGCCAGCATGCCGGAGATGTTGACGTCGGCGACCCAGTCCATGACCGTCGTGCCGGCCGCCTCCCCATCGCGGAGATCCATCGACGCCTGGGCATCGACCGCGCTGCCGGGGGCCTGGCCGTGCGCCTTGAGGACGGCCCGGTCCGGCGCGATCTGCTCGACGAGCTCGAGATCGGCCACGAACCGGGCGGAGATGTACCCGACGCCGACCTTTGCGCGCGCCCGGAAGTGCGTGGCGTCGATCTGCTCGATCGACTCGACGCCAGGCCCGCACGAACCGACCTGCTGAGGGTCGAGGACGAACGGCCACACCTTGTCGCGTGGGGCGTTGATGGCGACGGTGCCCTTGAACTGCATCCGGTCCTCCCGTTCGGGTCGGCGGGCGCTCAGGCGCCGGAGGTCACGCTCGGGGGGACGAACGCGCCGGGATCCCGCATGAACCGCGTCCGGCAGCCGAGGCTGCAGAACGCATAGACGACGCCCTCGTGCTCGGCCAGGTGGCGGGCGTGCTCGCGAGCCACCGTCATGCCGCACACGGGGTCGAGCAGGACGATCCCGTCGGCCGGCGCCGCCGCGTGCGCCCCCGGGCCGGTCTCACCGGCGAGGGTCGCCGGGCCGGGCGACGCCACGAACGGTGCCCGGTTGCGACGGACCTGGACGAGCTCGGCCAGGATCGAGAGTGCGACCTCCGCGGCGGTCTCGGCCCCGATGTCGAGGCCGGCCGGAGCGCGGATCGCCGCGACCGCCTCCTCGGGGATGCCGGCCTCGCCCCGGAGATACTCGCGGACGGCGGCCG
>JAPVSP010000271.1:0-5397 GCA_047519685.1 Chloroflexota bacterium | reverse complement strand
TCGATGGGCGTCGGGCTGCTCGCGCTCCTCGGCGCCGAGCTCGCGGATGCCGGGCGGAGCGCGACCGAGATCGCGGCCACGATCGAGGCGCGGCGGGCGGATACCGACCTGTACGTGGCGGTCGACACGCTGGAGTACCTGCGCAAGGGTGGGCGGCTGAGCCCGACGCAGGCGGCCATCGGCGCCCTGCTCTCGGTCAAGTTGATCGTCACGGTGCGCGATGGGCTCGTGGAGCCCCTGGATCGCGTCCGGACCCGGTCGCGGGCCCACGAGCGGGTCGTCGAGCTGCTGACCGCGAGGCCGGTCGATCGCCTGGCGATCCTGTACTCGCCGGTCGCCGATCACGAGTCCTTCCGCGACGAGGTCGCCGGGCGCCTCCCGGGCGGCATCGACGCGGCGCATGTCAGCACGCAGCCCATCGGGCCGTCGGTCGGGCCTCACCTGGGGCCGGGCGCCCTGGGCGGGGTCGTCCTCCTCCGGCCCTGAGCCGGCTCCCGGACCGGGGGCTCCGGCGGCCTCGTCTCGTCCCGGCGCGGGCGGACCGGCCCCATCCCGCGGGCCTCCCGGCCCGTCCGCAGCGGTCGGTCCGGCCCGCCCGGGGTTCTCCGGACTCGCCGTATACTCGCCGGGCATCGTGTGACGCGACGCGCCGCCCGCGCGAGACCCCAGGGTCGAGCGCCGCGTCCCGTGGGGCCGTCCGGGAGACGGCCCACCAACCCGGGCCGATCCCGCACCGGGTGCCCGGACATGGAGGTCCCAACCTCGATGACCACCGAGAGCGCCGCGCCCGCCATCAACCCGTGGGCGGTCGCGCAGCGGCAGTTCGATCTGGCCGCGGAGCGACTCAACCTGGACCCGGGTCTGCGACGCGTCCTCCGCCAGCCGCGCCGTGAGCTCACCGTCCATTTCCCCGTGAAGATGGACGACGGCTCGGTCCAGGTCCTGACCGGCTACCGCGTCCAGCACAACCTGGGCCGCGGCCCGGCCAAGGGCGGCATCCGCTACCACCAGGACGTCACCCTCGACGAGGTCAAGGCCCTCGCGATGTGGATGACCTGGAAGTGCGCCGTCGTGGCGATCCCGTACGGCGGCGGGAAGGGCGGCGTCGTCGTCGACCCCAAGAAGCTGTCGGCCAAGGAGGTCGAGGGCCTGACCCGCCGGTTCACGACCGAGATCGAGGTCCTCATCGGGCCCGAGCGCGACATCCCGGCCCCCGACGTCAACACCAACGCCCAGGTCATGGCCTGGATGATGGACACCTATTCCATGCACCAGGGATACACGGTCCCGGGCGTCGTGACGGGCAAGCCGATCAGCCTGGGTGGCTCGGAGGGCCGCAACGAGGCGACCGGCCGCGGCGCCGTCTTCACGATCATCGAGGCGGCCCAGCACCTTGGGCTCGACCTCTCGACGGCGACCGTCGCGGTCCAGGGCTTCGGTAACGCCGGATCCATCGCGGCCCGCCTGATGGCCGAGCTCGGGGCGAGGATCCTGGCCGTCTCCGACTCCACCGGCGGCATCCGCAGCCTCCAGGGCCTGGACATCGACAAGGTCATCGCCTGGAAGAAGGAGCACGGCACCGTCCAGGGCTTCCCGGGCGCGACCGACATCACGAACGCCGAGGTCCTCGAGACCGAGTGCGACGTGCTCATCCCGGCCGCCCTCGAGAACCAGATCACCTCGAACAACGCCGGCCGGATCCGGGCGAAGATCGTGGCCGAGGCCGCGAATGGGCCGACGACCCCCGAGGCCGACATCGAGCTGCACCGGCGCGGGATCTTCCTGATCCCGGACATCCTGTGCAACGCCGGCGGGGTGACCGTGAGCTACTTCGAGTGGGTCCAGGACCTGAACCGGGACCACTGGACCGAGGCGGTCGTCAACGAGAAGCTCAGGATCATCATGACCAAGGCGTTCGGTGAGGTCATCAGGATCTCCCAGCGCGAGCAGTGCGACATGCGCACCGCCGCCTACCTGCTGGCCGTCCAGCGGGTCGCCGACGCGACCTCGATGCGCGGGCTGTACCCGTAGGCCACCCGGTCCCGGATCGAAGGGCCCCGGCGACGGCCGGGGCCCTTCGCGTCCCCGCGGCGGGCCTCGGGAGGGCCCGGGGGCCGGTGCTACAGTTGCCCGCATGCTCGACCACGAAGAGAAATTCCTGTTCAAGGAGGAGATCCTCCACCTCGCGAACGCCCTGGCCGATCCGGGCAGCCTGGACAACGTCGAGGATCTCCTGACCGACGTCATCACCAGCCCGCGCTTCGACTCTGAGGTGTTCACCCTCGAGCGCTCGCTCCAGGTGATGCTCGGGCCCCGGGCGGGGACCACCCTGGTGGGGTTGCTGACCGTCGCGGCCGAGGTGTTCGACGAGGTCGCCGAGGTGCGCATCCCGCCCGAGGTGCACGAGCGGCTCGTCGCCTGGCGGGCGCGCTTCGGTCTGGCGATCGACAACGCGCTGAACTTCCTCAACAACCCCGACGGGATCCAGGGCCACAACTTCGCGACCCAGATCGCCCACGTCGAGGAGCGCCGCGTCCTGCAGGGCCGGCTGACCCTGGTCCGCTACAACAACGAGCCGCAGTTCTTCGTGGCCGACGCGAGCGTGTTCTTCGGTCTGGTGGCGGACATCATGGAGCGCCTCGGCCCGTACCTCGAGCCGGAGGCCGTCGACGCCGAGACGCTGACGCGGCTGCGGGACGCGGTCCAGCTCATCGAGCGCAAGACCGCCAGCCACAGCTGACGTGGCGGGTCCGATCCCGCCGCCCGCCCCGACCCGCGGGACCGCCTCGCGGGTCGTCCGTCCCGCCCCGGGCGAGTGCTAGCCTCCCGGCCCCGATGCGCCATCTCTACCTCGCCGCGACCGGCCAGAACCGGGGCAAGACGACCGTCAGCCTCGGCGTCATCGATGGCTTCCTGCGCCGCGGGCTCTCGACCGGGTTCATCAAGCCGGTGGGCCAGCGGACGATCCTGACCGATGGCGTCGCCGCGGACGAGGACGCGGTGCTCATGAAGAGCGTCTTCGACCTCGTCGAGCCGCTGACCGTCATGAGCCCGGTCCACATCCCGCGTGGCTTCACGCGGGCGTACATCGAGGGCGAGGTCGTGGAGGACCTCTCGGCCCGGATCCGGGTCGCCCATGCGCAGATCGCCCGCGGGCGCGAGATCCTGCTCATCGAGGGGACCGGTCACGCCGGCGTCGGGGCGGTCGTGGGGCTGTCGAACGCGACGGTCGCGGCGCTCCTCGGGGCGCCGGCCATCATCGTGTCCGGGGGCGGCGTCGGCCGGCCGATCGACGAGATCGTGCTGAACGCTGCGCTGTTCGAGCGCAAGGGCGTCCACGTCGCGGGGGCGATCGTCAACAAGGTGGACCTCGACGCGAAGCCCGGCATCGCCCGGACGCTCGAGCGAGGCCTGGCGCTCCACGGCATCCCGCTCCTGGGGGTCCTGCCGTACCGACCGATCCTCTCCAACCCGACCCTCGCGATGGTCCTCGAGGGCGTCGGGGGCGAGCTGATCCACCCGGGTCCCGAGCTCGACCTCGTGATCGGCGACATCGCCGTGGGGGCCATGGAGCCCGAGCACATGCTCGAGCGGATCGGGCCCGGGACGCTGGTCATCGTGCCCGGCGACCGCGAGGACCTCATCCTCGCCCTCACGACCGCTCATCTCATGGGCCCGGCCCGGAGCGGGGCGGCCGAGGCCGCGCGCGTCGCGACGCGGGACGTCCACCCCTCGACGGACCACGTCGCCCGCCACGCCGGGGCGGCCTCGGGCCTGGTCCTGACCGGGGGCTACCGACCTCGACGTGCGGTCATCGAGGCGATCAGGCGCGCCGACCTGTTCGCGACGCTCGTTCGTGAGGACACCTACGCCGTCGCCTCCGAAGTGCACGACCTGCTCGTCAAGACCCACCCGGCGGATCGGGAGAAGATCGAGGAGATCAAGGAACTTGTCTGGGCGCACCTGAAGATCGATCGGGTGCTGGAGGCGGCCGTGTCGTCCGCCGCCTGAACGATGCCCGGGCCCCGTCGCCGGTCGCGACGCCGCCAGGGCCGCCCGGTGGGCCGCCCGGTTGCGGCGTCAGAGGCGGTCAGGGCAGCGGCTCGTTGTCGATGAGACGGGTCGACCCGAACCGGACGGCCAGCGAGAGCAGCGCCGGTCGGTCGACGTCGTCGAGCTCCTCGAGGGTCGCGCCGTCGGCGACGCTGACGTACTCCACGTCGGCCAGGGGCTCGCCGGCCAGGACGGACAGCATCGTCTCGCGGAGCCGGTCCGCCGACCGCTCGCCGGCCAGCCACGCCTCGCGCCCGGCGACGAGCGCGCGGTGGATGACGGCGGCCGCGGCCCGCTGCGCGGGTGCGAGATGGACGTTGCGCGACGAGAGGGCGAGCCCGTCGGGCTCGCGGACGGTGGGGCAGGCGACGACGTCGGTCCTCAGGGCGAGGTCGAGGGCCATCCGTCGGATGACCATGACCTGCTGGGCGTCCTTCTGGCCGAAGTAGGCCCGGTCGGCGCGGACGAGTCCGAAGAGGATGGCCACGACCGTCGCGACGCCCGCGAAGTGCCCCGGGCGCGCCGCGCCCTCCAGCGGCCGGGCGACGGCACCGACCGCGACGGTCGTGTCGAAGCCGGGGACGTACACCTCCTCGACCGGCGGAGCGAAGACGAGGTCCACGCTCTCCTCGGCGCAGATCCCGAGGTCGCGCGCCTCGTCCCTGGGGTAGCGCGTGAAGTCGGCGGCGTCGTCGAACTGGCGGGGGTTCACGAAGATCGTCACGACGCTCGTCCGGTCGTCGGCGCGCGAGCGCCGCATGAGCGAGCGATGGCCCTCGTGGAGCCAGCCCATCGTGGGCACGAGGCCGACCGGGCGGGGCGCCGCGGCGAGCGCGGCGTGGAGCTCGGCGCGGGTCCTGACGACCTCCACCGAGCGACTAGAGGTCGCGGTCGAGCGGGATCCCCGCGGGGACCCGGCCGCCCTCGGGCGCCGAGCCGCGGTCGAGCTCGGATCGGCCGAGGACCTCGTCCAGGACGGCGTCGTCCATGCGGACGCTCTGCTCGGGTCCCGGGAACGTCCCGACCGCGACGTCGGCCGCGTAGGCGGTCGCGGCCTCGAGGATCGTCTCCCGGAGGTGGGCGTACGGTCGCGCGTGGCGCGGGACGAACGTGCCGAGGCCCAGCAGGTCGGTGACCACCTGGACCTGCCCGCTGCAGCCCGCCCCGGCTCCGATGCCGATCGTCGGGATCCGCAGCCGGGCCGTGATGGCGGCAGCCAGCTGCTCGGGGACGAGCTCGAGGACGATCGCGAAGGCGCCCGCCTCCTGGACGGCGAGGGCATCGGCCAGGAGGCCCCTGGCCTGCTCCCGGGTCTTGCCCTGGACACGGACCTTGCCGCCCATG
>JAPVSP010000270.1:0-8881 GCA_047519685.1 Chloroflexota bacterium | reverse complement strand
TACGACCCGCGCGGCTGCATGAAGGGGATCTCGTACCACACGCTCGTCCACGGACCGGACCGCATCCAGAAGCCGCTCATCAGGACCGGCGAGCGCGGTTCCGGGGAGTTCCGGGAGGCCAGCTGGGACGAGGCCCTGGACAGGATCGCCGCCGACCTCCAGAGAGTCGGCCACGCGTACGGCTGGGACAGCGTCCACGTCTTCGGCCAGGTCCCGGGCTCAGGCTACGTCCACAAGGGCGCGAACTACCGGGCCGCCGCGCTGCTCGGGATGACGCACGGGACCAGCTTCGACTTCAACGGCGACCTGCCCATGGGGATGCCGATCACGTTCGGTGTCCAGAACGCGGAGCACGAGGCCAAGGACTGGGCGAACAGCCGGTTCCTGCTCCTGATCGGGGCGAACCCGGTCGAGACCCGGATCCCCGACGTCCACTTCATCTTCGACGCTCTCGAGAAGGGCGCCCGGCTGGCGGTCATCGACCCGACCTTCTCGGGGACCGCGGCCAAGGCGGACGAGTGGTTCCAGATCGCGCCGGGGACCGACGCGGCCCTCGGGCTGGCGCTCGTCAGGCAGATCCTGGAGGACGGCAGCGCCGACCTCGACTTTGTCCGGGCGTACACCGACGGCCCGCTCCTGGTCCGGGCGGACACGCACAGGCGGCTCTGCGAAGGCGACCTCGACCCGAAGGGCTCGTCGGGTCGCTACGTCGTGTGGGACGCCGCCGCGTGGCGGCCGGCGATCGTCGGGACGGACCGGCTCGGGATCCCGGCCGGCGTCACCCCGGCCCTCGCCGGGACGTACCCGGTGACGCTCACCGGCGGCGGGACCGTCGAGGTGACGCCCGGCTTCGCCCTCGTCCGCGCGGGTCTCGAGCCCTGGACCCCGGCGCGTGCCGCGGAGGTCACCGGCATCCCGGCCGACCGGATCGTGGCACTCGCGCGGGCATACGCGAGCGAGCGGCCGGCGGCGATCCTGATGGGCGGAGGATCCAACCACTGGTACCACGGCGACCTCACCGGTCGGGCGTTCGCCCTGCTCGCCGCGGTCACCGGGAACATCGGCCGCTCGGGCGGCGGCTTCTCCGTCTACGTCGGCCAGTACAAGGTCCGCGTCGACTGGTCGCCCTGGACGAACCCGGGCGGCAAGAAGGCCCACATCGTGCCGAGCATCTACTTCGTCCGCGGGCCGACCGAGACGATGGACCCGACCGTGCCATACCCCAAGCAGGGCTTCCACGCGCTCGTCTGCACGTTCGCCAACATGTTCATCCAGGCGATGGACGTGAACCGTCTCCACCAGACGCTCGCCGGTCTCGAACTGATCGTCGTCGTCGACCACCAGATGACCGACACCGTGTCGTGGGCGGATGTCGTCCTGCCGGCGACGACGTGGTACGAGAAGACGGATCTCACGGCGACGCCGCTCCATCCCTTCCTCCAGCTCCAGCAGCCGGCCATCCCACCGGTCGGCGAGTCGCGCTCGGAGCTGTGGATCTGGCGGGAGATCGTCAAGCGGGTCGCCCCTGACAAGGCGGCCGACTTCGAGCACACGGAGGAGGACGCCATCCGGATGATCCTGGCGGCGGGCGGCGGGCCGGGCGGCCCGACCGAGGGGATCACGCTCGAGCAGCTGCGCGCGGGACCGGTGCGCCTCAAGGTCCCCGATCCGGACGTCGCGTTCACGGCGCAGATCGAGGATCTGGTGCCGTTCCCGCCGCGGTCGCTCCCGGCGACCCTCGAGCAGACGGCCGCGTTCATCCCGACCCGCCGGATCGAGTTCTACAAGGAGGAGGCCCGCTTCCTGGAGCTCGGCGAGCAGGTGCCCGTCTACAAGGCGCCGTTCGACGACGGCGTGCACGACCCTTCGAGGTACCCCTTCGCGCTCCTGTCGCCGCACTCGAAATGGCGGATCCACTCCTCGTACTCGAACAGCCCATGGCTGCGCGAGATCCACCGCGGGCGGCCGACCGTCCTCCTCCACCCGACCGACGCCGCCGCGCGGGCGATCGCCGAGGGCGACGAGATCGAGGTCTGGAACACCCGCGGGAGGCTCCGAGCGTGGGCCCACGTCGCGGACAGCGCGCGACCCGGGACCGCCACGCTGCCCGAGGGCTGGTGGTCGCGTTACTTCGCCGCGGGCAAGGGCGTGAACGAGCTCACCTCGTCGGCCGTGAACCCGATCCATGAGATCCACTTCGTGGCGAACATGTGGTCGCCATCGACGGGCTGGAAGGACTGCCGCTGCGACATCCGGCGCGTGACCACCGCTTCGACGGGAACGAGCGGTGGCTGAGCCCGTCTCGCCCATCGACGCCCTGCCGCCCGCCTCCCGCGAATACGGTCAGCTCGGATCGCCATCCGACCACCCGCATTGGGGCATGGCCGTCGATCAGGAGCGCTGCGTCGGGTGCTGGTCGTGCGGCGTCATCTGCAAGTCGGAGAACGACGTCCCGCTCGGCATGTGGTGGAACCGGATCCTCAGCGAGGGCGAGGCGCTGGATACCCCGGGCACGGTCAACGGGCGCCTGGAGCTCCACTGGCTGCCGCTCGCCTGTCAGCACTGCGTCAACGCGCCCTGCGTGAAGGTCTGCCCGGTGGGTGCCACCTACCACCGCGACGACGGCGTCGTGATGATGGACAACGAGCGCTGCATCGGCTGCCGCTACTGCATGATCGCCTGTCCCTACGGCGTCCGTGTCTTCAACTGGGGCGCCCCGGACCGCCCGACGGACTTCGACACCGGCATGGTGGCCGCCCGTCCGATGGGCACGGTCGAGAAGTGCACGTTCTGCGTCCATCGCCTGACCGACGGCCAGGTGCCCTCGTGCGTCTGGTCCTGCCCCGAGGGGGCGCGGGTCTTCGGCGACCTGAACGATCCGGGGAGCCGGGTGTCCACGCTCATCCGCGAGCGCGAGGGTGAGCGCCTCCTGGAGGATCGCGGGACCCAGCCGAGCGTCTACTACCTGCCGCCGCGGCGGAGGAGGAAGCTGTGAGCGCGGGCGCCGTGGGACGCGTCGCGCCGGCGCGCGGGATCCTTCGGATGGGCCCGGCGCTCGCGGCCTGGCTCGGGCTGCTCCTGCTGATGATCCTCGTCGGCCTCGGCGCCTGGGGCTACCAGATGCGCTACGGCCTCTCCGTCACGGCGATGAACAACGTCGTGATGTGGGGCCAGTACATCCTGTTCTTCATGTTCTTCGTCGGCCTGTCGGCCGGCGGGCTCATCGTGGCGTCGGCGGGGCGGCTGTTCGGCGTGAGCCGGTTCAAGCCGATCGTGCGGCTGGCCGTCCTCGAGGCGACGGTGGCGATCATGCTCGCGGCGTTGTTCCTGCTCCCGGACATCGGTCGCCCGGAGCGGATCTGGCACCTCTTCCGCTACCCGAACCTCACCTCGCCGATGATCTGGGACATCGCGATCGTGACGGTCTACTTCGTCATCTCGGCGTTCTACACGTGGTTGTATGCGCGAGCCGACCTCGCCCGCGCCGGCTCGCCCCTGGCGCTCGGGACGGGCGCCTCGGAGGGATCGCTGGCGCGGGACGAGCGGATCAAGAGCGCGCTGGCCTGGGTCGCCCTGCCGTCGGCGGTCCTCCTCCACTCCATCACCGCCTGGATCTTCGGGCTCCAGATCTCGCGCGGTTTCTGGTACTCGGCGATCATGGCCCCGCTGTTCGTCTCGTCGGCACTCGTCTCCGGGCTCGCCCTCGTCATCCTCCTCGCGCTCATCCTCCGGCGCCTCGGCCGGCTCGACTTCCGGGACGAGCTCGTCGGGTACCTCGGCGGGCTCCTCGGCGTGTTCATCGCCGTCGAGGGCTTCTTCGTCTTCTGCGAGACGCTCACGGCGGCCTATCCCGGCGCCTCGTTCGAATCGGAGCCGATGCGCCGGATGCTCGGCGGCCCGTACGCACCGTTCTTCGGGGTCGAGATCGTCGTCGGCCTGCTGGTCCCCTTCCTGCTCCTTGCGCAGCGGCGCCTCCGCTCGAACATCGTCGTCGTCACGGGCGCCAGCCTGCTCGCGATCCTCGGGATCCTCGTCCACCGGCTGAACATCGTCCTCAACGGGCTGAGCTACCCGCTGGTCGACCTCCCGCCCGGCGTGTCGGTCGGCAAGGTCGTGCCCGGTGACTCGTCGTTCATCGCCAGCTACTTCTACATGCCCTCCCTCATCGAGTGGCTCATCGTGCTCGGCGTGCTCGCCTTCGGCGCCCTGGTGTTCACGATCGCGGCGCTCATCCTCCCGATGCGGGAGGGCGCGGCCGACCCGGCCTGAGATCCCGAGGCTGGCGCCTCGGGCAGCCGGCCGGTCGCCGGCCCTGACGCCGCCCCGCACGGTCGCGAACCTTCGGCGCATGCCCGACATCCGGTTCGCCAAGAGCGCCGACGTCACGATCGCGTACCACGTCGCCGGCGATGGCCCCATCGATCTCGTGTACGCCGCCGGCGTCTACACCCACCTCGAGGTGTTCTGGGACCTGCCGGCGTTCCGGACCTTCCGCGATCGGCTGGGCGAGTTCACGCGTCATCCTCTTCGACAAGCGGGGCATGGGGATGTCGGACCGGGTCCCCGGCGCGACGACCCTCGAGACCCGGATGGACGACATCCGGGCCGTGATGGACGCGGTCGGAAGCGAGCGTCCGGCGGTCCTGGGCGAGTCGGAGGGCGGCCCTCTCGCCCTGCTCTTCTACCCGCTGAAGGGCGTGCCCGGCGAGTGGCGCCTGTTCTCCGTGGCCGGCTGACGCACCGGCCGGCGGCCCAGGCCCGCGGGCGGCCCGGACCTTCGACGACCAGGATCGTCAGCCGCGGCGGTTCGGCACGACGGCCATCGTTCGCGCGGCATCGAGCCGCAGCGCCAGGACCGGACAGGCCTCGACGGCACGGCGAGCGTGGTCGACGAGCCGCTCCGGTACGGATCCCGCCCGGACGATCGGATAGCCCCAGTCGTCGAGCGAGACGACCTCCGGCAGCAGCTCCGCGCACAACCCCGCCCCGTCGCAGCGGATCCGGTCGACGCGCAGCTCGAGGGCCACGTCAGGCCACCTCCACCGCGCGCGCCCGGGCCGAGCACCGGCGCTCTCGCTGGTGGAGCGCGAACTCGTCCCCGAACGCGCGGAGCGCGCTGGCCAGGAGGCCGACGGCGCCGGTCGGGTGAGCGCAGGCACCACGGCCGCGGATCATCTCCGTCCAGCGCTCGATGCGGGCGAGGTCGTCGCGCTCGGCCGCGCACAGCGCGATCCGCCGGCTCGCGTCGGCCAGCGACCGCAGGCCGAAGACACAGGGCCCGCACTGGGCCACGCTCTCGCCGGCCATGTAGGCCATGATCCGGGCCGTCGCCCGCACGCCGCAGTCGGTCGCGTCGAGGATCGACACCACCCCCGCCCCGAAGGTCAGGCCCCGCTCCCGCAGGGCGAGCGGGTCGAGTGCCAGGTCCCAGGCCGTGTCGATGTCGGCCCAGGCACCGAAGAACCCGCCGAGCAGGACGCCGCGGACCTCGCCGCGCCGGGCCCCCGTCGCCGTCAGCACCTCGCCGACCGTCGTTCCGAGCTCGATCTCCCCGACGCCTGCCCGCTCGACCGGACCGCTCACGGTCACCAGGGCCGTGCCCCTCGCCGCGCCGCGTCCGGCGGCGCGATACCACTCGTCCCCGCGGCGCGCGATCAGGGCGACGTGAGCGAGGCTCTCGGCGTTCTGGACGAGCGTCGGCAGCCCGCGGATGCCTCGCTCGTAGGGTCGCGGCGGCGACGAGGTCGGCCGGGCGTCCCCGGCATCGATGAAGTGGACGGCGGCCGTTTCCTCGCCGGATACGTAGCCCGGCGGCGCCTCGACGAGCCGGACCGGGACGGGTGCGAACGCCGCTTGCTCCGCCATGGCGCGGCGGAGCGAGGCGATCGCGGCTCGATGCGCCGAGCCGACGTAGACGACGATCTCGTCGCCACCGACCGCCTCGGCGGCGACCTCGGCGCCGTCGAGGACCAGGTGCGGCCGGGACGCCATCAACGCCCGGTCCTTCGCGCTCCCGGGCTCTCCCTCCGCGCCGTTGACGAGGACGACGGCCCCACCCCGCGAGCGTTCGGCGACGCTGCGCCACTTCCGCCCCACCGGGAAGCCCGCGCCGCCGCGGCCGAGCAGCCCGCTCGCCTCGAGGACGGGGATCATCTCGCGCCGGAGCGTCGCCGATGGCAGCGGGCCGTGGCGGCTCAGGTGCTCGGGGAGCGACTCGGCGCCGGCGCGGAGGGGGGGCCCGGCCAGCAGCCGGGGCGAGAAGGAGGCTGCGGTCATGTCAGCGCTCCGCGGGCGTCGAGCTCTCGGCTCGCGGCGAGCCAAGCCAGGCCCGAGCGGCGGGCGGACGGACGAGCGCGGGGCGCTGGATCGAGACGCGAAGCGCCACGGCCCCGATGACGATGGCGAGGCAGCCGAGGTCCAGGAGCCGCATCCACAGGGCCCCGGAGTCGCTGCCCGTGCCGACACCATGCGCGAGCGCGACGGGCCAGGCGGCGTAGGCCAGCCAATGCACCGCCCGCCAGGCCCGCTGGCCGACCCGTGCCCGGAGGAGGCTCGTCACGACGAGCGCGAGCAGGAGGTCGAAGGCGACCGCGCCGAGCCCGAGCCACAGTCGACGGTAGGGCGACGAGAACGGGACGAGGGCCGCGAGCGCCCCCAGCGAGGTGTACGGGTCGACCACCGCGGTGACGACATGGACGGCGAGGAAGACGACCGAGAGGAGCGCGAGGTTGCGATGCAGCCCGGCCGTGAGGAACCGAGGCCACCGGGGGATCTGCCAGCGCGTCGCGGCGAGGACGCCGAGCGTCACGACCCCGGTCAGCAGGAGGAGGGAGACGATGCCCGCGCCGCGGGTCGCGTACCACAGGACGGTGTCGGTCATGAGATGTGCTCCTGCGTGGATACGGCCGCGGGAACGGGCCACCCGGCGACCCTGACGATCTGGCCGTCCGTGGTGACGAGCCGCGCGGGGAGGCCCAGGCGCTCGAGCCACTCGACGGCGGCGGCGCCACGGACGATGGCCGCCGTCGCAGCCGTGTTCGCATCGACGCAGTCCGCGGCGGCGACGGTGACCGTGCGCCACGGGCCGCCAGCCGGCGCCCCGGTCACCGGGTCGACGATGTGGTGGCGCTCGCCTGCGCCGTCATTCCAGCGCCTGACGGTCGTGCTCGACGTCGCGACGCCACCCGCGCTCACGGCGATCACCTCGCCGCCCGAGTCCGGAGGGGTCGCCGAATCGTCGGCCACCAGCACTCGCCAGCCGCCGGTCGGGGCATCCCCGGCCGTCGCGATGTCACCGCCGAGGTTGACCAGCACGCCCCCGCCGCCCGTCGCCGCGACGGCCGCCCGGGCGGCGAGGTCGGCCGCGAGCGCCTTGCCCGTGGAGCCGAGGTCGAGCTCGACGTCGGCCCGGGGCCGGAGCACCCGGTGGGCGGCGTCGTATCGGACAGCCTGCCAGCCGGGCACACGCTCGAGGCGGATCGCGAGCGGCGCCGGCCGACCGCGGACCTCCGAGAGGTCCCTGTCGTAGCCGATCGCCCGCATCGCTGCGCCGACGGTCGGATCGACCGCCCCGTCGGTCAGCCGAGCGGCCCGAAGCGCGACCTCGATCGCGTGGCCCAGCAACGGGCTCACGCGGACCGCGGCGCCCGGCCGCGACATCGCGCGGCTCAGCTCGCTGTCGTCCCGGAAACGGCTGTACGACGCGTCCACCATGTCGAGGACGGACCGGACGGCGACCCGGGCGGCCTCGGCCCTCTCCGGGTCGGTGACCAGCAGATGGACGGAGGTCCCCAGGGCCCGCCATCGCAGCTCGGCTCCGTCCACCGTCACGAGCCTCCGCTCGTGGTCTGGCCGCCGCCCAGGGCGCCCACCGGAAGCTGGGGGGCCGCCTGGAGGACGGTGGGCGTCGGCGAGGGTGCGGCGTTCGACGCGACATTCGTCGACGCCGTGTCGGCTCCGGCCGCCGTCTGCGTCCCGACCGCGGCGGTCGTCGCCGCGGTCGAGGCGTGACCCGGGTTCGAGATGGCCGCGACGAGGCCGAAGCCGCCCAGTGCCGCCGTGCCGGCGATGGTGGTCGCCACGGTCAGCGTCCGGATGCGGCGCACACTGCGGTCTCGATCGGTCGGGCTGAGGCTCGGTCGCGTGTCCATGGCCCGAGTCTTCGGACCGCCACCTTTCGGAAGGGTTACGTGCCGCCGGGACCGGCGATGCGAGCGACGTCCCGTCCTGGCCCCTGAGCGAGGGCGGATGCCGGGGCGGACGGCGGAATCGGCCTCGACGGCCCGGGCGGGCCGGTCATGCGGATGCCCCTCAGCGTGCCGACCAGCACTGTCCAGCCCGTCGGCCGACCCTCGAGACTGGCCGCGAACATCCGCACGGGGATCCCACCATGGCCACGACCAGGAAGCAGATCGACGACTTCTGGGCGCTGAGGCGGCTGGCGGTCGTCGGGGTGTCGCGCGACCCGAAGCACTTCTCGAACACGATCTGGCAGGAGCTGCGCCAGCGGCGATTCGACGCGCTGCCCGTCAACCCGAGCGCCACGGAGATCGACGGCCAGCCCTGCTACGCCCGCGTCCAGGACATCCAGCCACCGGTCGACGGGGTGGTCATCATGACCCCGCCCCGGGCCACGGAGCAGGTCGTCAGGGATTGCGCCGAGGCCGGCGTCACCCACGTCTGGATGCACAAGGGCGCCGGCGGCGGCGGTTCGGTCAGTCGCGCGGCGGTCGAGTACTGCGAGGCCCACGGCATCGCCGTGATCCCCGGCTACTGCCCCTACATGTTCCTGCCCGGGACGCCGTTCTTCCACGGGCTGCATGGCTTCGTGAAGAAGGTCACCGGGAGCTACCCCAGGTAGGCGCTGGCCCACGCCGTCACC
>JAPVSP010000269.1:0-5606 GCA_047519685.1 Chloroflexota bacterium | reverse complement strand
GGCATCGCCCCCGGCACGCCGCTGCAATTTACGGGCGAACGCAGGATCATCGGAGATCGCATGGACTCACGTTCGGGGGCGAAGCCGGACTCGACCCGCCGCGAGATCGCCCGCGGGACGCCGCCCAAGAGCGCGCCGCGCGTCCCGCTGGTCGTGGAGGCCCCGGGATTCACGGTCAGGAGGTTGGTGCCAAGTCCCTGGAGCTGTGCCGTCACCCCGCTCGTCGCGCCCTGGCCGACCGATACCAGCGCGACGACCGAGGCGACGCCGATGATGATGCCAAGCATCGTCAGCGCCGCGCGAAGCCGGCCGGCACCGATCCGCGAGAGTGCGAGCCTGACCAGCTCGATGGCGTTCATGCCGCAGCCTCCTCGACGATCCGCCCGTCGAGGACGTGGACCTGGCGCGGAGCGACCCCTGCCACGTCGTGATCGTGGGTGATGAGGACGATCGTCCGCCCGGATGCGTTGAGCTCGTGGAGGAGGGCGATCACGTCGGCACCGGAGGTGCTGTCGAGGTTGCCGGTGGGCTCGTCGGCCAGGATGAGCGCCGGGTCGGTGACCAGCGCCCGGGCGATCGCCACGCGCTGCTGCTGGCCGCCGGACAGCTCCGAAGGCTCGTGGTCGAGCCGGTCGCCGAGGCCGAGGCGCTCGAGCGATGCCCGCGCCCGAGCGAGGCGCTCCCTTCGGCCGACGCCCTGGTAGAGGAGCGGCGCCGCGACGTTCTCGAGCGCCGAGGTGCGGGGGAGCAGGTTGAACGACTGGAAGACGAAGCCGATCGTGCGGCTGCGAACGCGAGCGAGTGCGTCGTCGTCGAGGCTCTCGACCGGCGTGCCGTCCAGGCGGTACGTCCCGTCGGTCGGCCGGTCGAGGCAGCCGATGATGTGCATGAGCGTCGACTTCCCCGATCCGGACGGGCCGACGATCGCCACGAACTCGCCGTCGGCGATCCTCAGGTCGACGTCGCGGAGCGCCTCGACCTGGACGTGGCCCATGTCGTAGATCCGGCTGACGCCGTGGAGATCGATCAGTGGATCGCTCATGGGTTCGTGCCACCGCCGCGGTTGCCGCCACCGAAGCCGCCGCCACCGCCGTTGATCCCGCGCAGGCTGCCCCCACCAAGCCCGCCGAGCCCGCCGGTGGTCGTCGTGCCCTGGCGCGACGACGAGGTCCCGATGACGACGCGCTGTCCGGCGCTGAGCCCGCTCGTGATCTGCGCGAGGTTCGATCCGATGAGCCCGACCTGGACGGGCAGCGTCTGGACCTGCCCGCTCGCATCCACCACCTGGACGGAGTAGCTCCCGTTGGTGCCCGAGATCGCGATCGGCGGCACGGCGACGGCGCCGGTCACGCTCGCGGTCGTCACGCTGACCTGTGCGCTCATGCCGGCCGTCGTCCCGGGCGGGATCTGGTCGAGGGCGATCACGACGCTGTAGGTGACGACGCTCGTCCCCGACCCGCTGCTCGCCGCCGTCGGTGCGATGGCCGACACGGTGCCGGTCGTCTGCTGCCCGGTGGCGGTGATCGCGATATCGGCCGGCTGGCCGACGGCGAGCGACGGCAGGTCCGTCTCGGTGAAGCTGGCGACGACCTCCATGCCGGAGGCCTGGATCTCCAGGGCGTAACCGGACGGCGCATCGAACCCTGCCTGGACAGCCACCGCCACGACGACGCCGTCGGCGGGCGCGCGGAGGGTCGCCGCGTCGGCCCGGGCCTGCGCGGCCGTCACCGAGGACTGCGCGGTGGCGACCGCCGCCTGATCCGAGGCGATCTGGGCCGCCGCGGCCGGCGCCGTCGACGTGCTGTAGCTGGCCTGGGCGGCCGAGAGCCCCTGCTCAGCCTGCGTCACCGAGGCGGCAGCCTGGTCGTTCGAGGCCTGGACGCGGAGCTGGGTGCTGGCGAGGGTGTCGTTGGCCGACTGGAGGGCGTTCTGGTCCTGGGTCAGGACGCTCTGCGGGGCACCGTTCGCGGTGTCCGAGCTGAGCTGGGTCTGCGCCCGGGTGACGGTCGCCTGGGCCTGGGAAAGGCTGAGGGCGTTCTGCGCCTGAGTGTTGGCGGCCGAGCGCTGCGCGTTCGCGAGCTGCGTCTGCGCCGAGGTGACCTGCGCCGCCGCGGTCTGCTTCTGAGCCGCGGTCCCGCCCCCCTGGTCGGCCGACAGCTTCGCCTGTGCGGCGGCCAGGTTCGCCTGGGCGACGGCGAGCTGGTTCTGAGCGTCGGTCGGGTCGGCGACCGCCAGGACGTCGCCCTTGGCGACCTTCAGCCCGATCGTCGCCTTCACGTCCTTGACCAGCCAGACGCTGCTGGCACTCCCGCTCCCGCTCCCGGCGGCGCTCGAGCCCGACGTCGAGACGACGAGCTGCGGGTCGCTGCCGAATGCGAGCCCGTAGGTGGCCGTCGGCTGGACCGTCCCGGTCGCGACCGCGGACTTGACCACGTCCGTCTGCCGGGCTGCCGCCGTGATGAACTGGGTGGTGCCTGCCTGGCCGGCGCCCGGCAGGAGGATGACGAGCGCGGCGGCCCCGATGCCCACGAGGACGAGCATCACCGCCGCCAACCACCGGATGCGCATGGAATCCCACTCCCGAGATACGAGCCCGACACGGTCGACTTGACCATCGAGACTCTGCCTCCGGCACCTGAAAGCGACCTGAAACCTCGCTGCGGCAGGCGACGCCGCCATGCGGAGGGGGTCGCGACCCGCGACCCGGGGGTCACCAACGGTGGGGCGCGACGATGGCCGAGCGAGGAGGTCTCGAAGGCGCGGGAGCGCGGCCGAGGCTCTGTCGATCCACGGCCGGAGCCGTGGGGACCGGGACCGCGGGCGACGATTTCGGGACCTTCGGCCGGTGGCGACGGCGGCCGGTCAGGCGACCCTCCTCACGGTACGGCGCGGACGATCGGCCCGCGCCGCCCAGCTGCACCCGAGGTCGTCCCGCGTGTCGCTCGTCCGTCGTCTCGCAGACATCCACCCCGCGTTCGTCCTCATGGCGCTCGACGCGTTCGGGTTCGTGGTGGCCTCGTATCTCTCGTACGTCGAGCTGCAGGGCAAGCTCCCCTACTGCGGCCCCCTGTCAGGATGCCAGGAGGTCGCGCTCTCGGAGTACTCGAGGATCGGCGGGCCCAACGGCATCCCCGTCGCCGTGTTCGGCGTCGGCCTGTCGGTGACGCTCTTCGTCTTCGCCTATGTCTGGTACCGCACCGACGCGACATGGGCCCTGGCGACGCACTACGGCCTCTCGCTCGCCGGGACCCTGTTCGAGTGCTACTTCACCTACCTCGAGCTGTTCGTCATCCACGCTGTCTGCGTGTGGTGCGCGATGTACGGGATCAGCCTCGTCGTGCGGTTCCTCGTCGCGCTGGCCGTGTGGACGCGACGGCCGAGAGCCGCCCCGGCCGACTGAGCGGGCTCCCGCTCGTCGGCCGTCCTCCGCGTCCGGTCAGGCGGCGCGAGGCAGGCCGCGCGATCGATCGGCCGCGAAGGTGACGGTCGACGGCACGTCGCCCACCGGCGCGGCGCCGGTGGGCGGGAGGTCGACCGGCGTGGCGCTCAGGTTGGGGTACCTCGGGGTCTGGAGGATACCGAATCCGGAGATCGGCCAGTAGCGCAGCCAGGCGCGGCCGATGACCGACGTGACCGGGATGGGCCCGAACGTCCGGGAGTCCGCCGATGCTCCGCGATGATCGCCCATCACGAAGAGCTCGCCCGGCGTGATCGTCCAGCGGGACTGCCCACCGGTCGGGTCGGTCGGCTGCGGGGTCCCGTCCTGCTCGAAGAGGTAGGGCTCCGTCAGCCGCTGGCCGTTGACCACGACGTGCCCGTCGACCAGCTCGATCGTGTCGCCGGCGATGCCGATGACCCGCTTGATGAACGGCGTACGGTCGCCGTCGACCGCCCAGCCCTCGGGTGGCTCGAAGACGATGACGTCGCCGCGCTTGTACGTGTCCACGCGCGGCGTGAGCTTGTCGACGAGCACGTACTCGCCCGGCTCGAGCGTGTGCTCCATCGACTGCTGGCGCACCTGGTACGGCTGGGCGACGAACGTCTGGATGACGAAGAAGATCACGACCGTCAGGACGAGGGTCTCGACGATCTCGAACAGGCAGCCGAGGGTCCGGCGGGACCCGGAGGACTGGGCAGCGCCGACCGACGGCGACGTCCCGAAGGGGGAAGGCTGGGTCACGGGACCGGAGTATAGGGGCGAGGGCCCGTGACCGCCCGCCGCGGCGGAGGCGCTCCGCCGGGGGCGCTCGGGCGGGCGGTCCGATCCGTTCGGCATGGCCGCCGCCGGTCCGGCCGGCTCCGGCCCTGACCATCGGCCCTTGTCCGCCTCCGGCCGGGATGCCAGCCTTCGCAGGCCGGGATGTCCCAGGCGCCCGCTCGACCCAGCCCGGCGGGCGTCACGAGGTCGGTCGCGCCGGCCCGCCGATGGGAGGCAGCGATGAGGGTCGTCGAGATCATGCGCCGGACCGTCGTCACGGTCCGGCCGGAGGCGCCTCTCCGGGAGGTCGCCCGCCTCCTGATCGACCACGGGATCAGCGGCCTCCCGGTCGTGGACGCGTCGGGCGCGGTCGTCGGGGTCGTCTCCGAAGCCGACTTCGTCCTGAAGGAGCGGGGGGCTCCAGAGCGCCGCCATCGGCTGCTCGACTGGCTCTTCGGCGAGCCGGACGCGGAGCGAGCCGACCTCGCGAAGGTCGAGGCCGCCACCGCCGGTGAGGCGATGACCAGCCCGGCGGTGACGATCCAGCCCGAGACGTCGGTGCGGGACGCCGCGCGGATCATGACGGAACGCCAGATCAACCGGCTGCCGGTCGTCGAGGCCGGTCTGCTGGTCGGCATCGTCAGTCGCGCTGACATCGTCCGAGCGTTCGTGCGCAGCGACGATGAGCTGCGCTCGGCGATCGTCGAAGAGGTGGTTCGCCATGCGATGTGGCTGGACGAGCGTGACATCGAGGTGGCCGTGACGAACGGCTACGCTCGGCTGCACGGCACCGTCGAGCGGCGTTCCGACGTCCCGATCCTTGCGCGTCTCGTGCGCGAGGTCCCCGGGGTCATCGACGCCGAGGTGGCGGTCGGCTGGCGTCTCGACGACACGGGCATCACGGCCGAGCCAGCCGACCTCGTCAACCCGCCCTTCGGTCCAGGCTGAGGACGCGGCCGGCGTCCTCGCCGGGGCCCGCCCGGCGACGCGTCCCCTCGCGGGCTCGCCCCGGTCGCTACATCCGGCTGCTGAGTGAGCGTCCCGTCACGGAGTCGCGATGGATCCACTGCTGCTGGCCAGGGCCCAGTTCGCGCTGACGGTCGCCTTCCACTTCATCTTCCCCTCGATCACCATCGGCCTCGCGCTGCTCGTGGCGATCTCGCTGACGGCCCACTGGCGGACTCGTGGCGAGGTCTGGGGCCGGCTCGCGGCGTTCTGGACGAAGGTCTTCGCCCTGACGTTCACCGTGGGCGTCGCGACCGGGATCGTCATGGAGTTCCAGTTCGGCACGAACTGGGCGCGCTACTCCACGTTCGTCGGCGACATCTTCGGCTCGCCGCTGGCGGCCGAGGGCGTATTCGCCTTCTTCCTCGAATCGACCTTCCTCGGCCTGCTGTTGTTCGGTCGC
>JAPVSP010000268.1:0-3971 GCA_047519685.1 Chloroflexota bacterium | reverse complement strand
CTGGATCGACGCGGCCTCGAGGGCGCTCACGACGCCGAGGATCTCGTCGAGCGTGACCGAGCCGAGGTGGCCGACCCGGAAGACCCGTCCGGCCAGCTTGCCCTGGCCGCCCGCGAGCACGACGTCGTGTCGCCTGACCACATCGTTGAAGGCCTTCCAGTCGAGGCCCTCGGGGAGTCGGACGCAGGTGACCGTCGGGGATGCGTGGGCGGGCTCGGCGAACAGCTCGAACCCCAGGGTCGCGAGGCCGGCCCGTGTCGCCGCGGCGCAGGTCGCGTGCCGGGCGAACACCGCCGCCTGACCCTCGTCGGCCATCAGCCGGAGGCCCTCGTCGACCTGGAACAGGACGGCGATCGCCGGGGTCCAGGGCGTCTGACCGCTCGCGGCGCTGTCGCGGTGCCGGGCGAGGTCCAGGTAGAAGCGCGGCATCCGCGCGGTCTCGCCGGCCGCCCAGCCCCGCGCCGAGGCCGCCACCATGGCCAGGCCCGGCGCGGCCATCCACGCCTTCTGGGAGCCCGTGACCACGACGTCGGCGCCCCAGGCGTCCATCTCGAACGGGACCGCACCGAGCGCCGAGACGCTGTCGACCAGGACGAGCGCGTCGGGCGCGGCCGCGCGGACGGCGGCGATGAGGTCGGCGAGCGGGTTCATGACGCCGGTCGAGGTCTCGTTGTGGGTCAGCAGGACGGCCCTCGTCCCGGTGAGGCCCGCCAGGGCCGCCCGGACGTCGTCGGGATCGGCGGCCCGACCCCACTCGACGTCCAGCCTGGTGACCTCGGCGCCATAGGTCGAGGCGATCTTGGCGAAGCGATCGCCGAATGCGCCGATCGAGACGCCGAGGACCCGGTCGCCCGGTGACAGCGTGTTCACGATGGCGGCCTCGAGGCCGCCCGTGCCGGCGCAGCTCAGGACGACGATGTCGCTCGCGGTGCCGAAGTAGGGGCGCATCCCGTCCACGACCCGGCCGAGCATCGCGGCGAACTCCGGCCCGCGGTGGTTGATCATCTGCCGCGAGCCGGCCTCGCGCACCGTCGGCGGAAGCGCGGTCGGTCCGGGGATGCGCAGGTTCGGCTCGAAACGGTGCACGGCGGGGCCTCCGGTGCGGTCGGGCGGCGGGACGCGACGGCCGTCGCGGGTGGGCGCATGGTACGCGGCCCGTCGCCGGGGTCGCCAGTGCGGTATATATGACGTCATATGGGCACCACGAAGCGAACCACGATCCTCGCCGATCGCGACCTGCTCGACCGCCTCGAGCGCCACGCCCATCGGCTGCACACGACGCGGACGGCCATCATCACCGCCGCTCTGGAGGCTTATCTCGACGCCAACGAGGCGCGCCCGAGGCCCGCGTTCGTCGCCGTGGGACGGAGCGGACACGGACGGCTGTCCCTGGATGGTCGGTCGATCGCCCGGCGCGAGCTCGGCCGGGGCGGCCGCCCCGGAGAGCGCTGACCGAGGTGGCGGCGCTCCTCGACGCCAGCCTCATCGTGGCGGCGGCCGACGTCTCCGACCTCAACCACGCCGCCGCCGTCGCCTGGCTGGACCGGGTGGACGAGCCCCTCCTCGTCGGCGCCCTCTCGCTCGTCGAGGCGGATCATCTGCTCCAGCGAGGGCTCGGAGCCGAGGCGACGCTCGCCCTGCTCGAGTCGGTCGGCTCCGGGGCCGTCCGCGTCGTCTCCCCGACCGACGCGGATCTGGCCAGGGCCGGCGAGCTGATGGTCGCGGCCGCCGAGCATCGGCCGAGATTGGCGGACGCCGTGCTCGTGGCGATGGCGGAGCGGCTCAGGGTCCGGCGGGTCGCCAGCTTCGAGCGCCGCCCCCTCGCCGTGCTGCAGGCCGGCGCGCGCGCGTTCGACCTCGAGCCATAGCCGGCGCGCTCAGCCTTCGCCGGCCTCCCGCCTCTCGGCCTCGGCCAGCTTCCGGCGGCTCGCCTCGCGCGTCCGCATGACACCGCCGGCGACCCGCATGCCGTCGACGTCGGGCCCACGGTCGCTCCGCCGCCGGGTGGCGCCCGCCGCCCGGGCCGCCGCTCGTGCCTCCGCCCGGGCCGCCATCCGCGCGCCGATCGTCGCCTCGTAGCCCTGGTCGGCGGGCCGGTAGTAGCGCCGGCCGGCCAGGGCGTCCGGCAGGTACTGCTGGTCGATGTCGGCCCCCTCGTAGTCGTGCGGGTAGCGGTAGCCGACGCCCATCCCGTGGTGCTTCATCGCCGGCACCGCCGCGTTCCGGAGGTGGAGCGGCACCGGCAGCGACCCCTGGGCCTGGACATCGGCCGCCGCGGCCCAGTAGGCGAGGCCGGCGCGATTCGATTTCGGCGCGGTCGCGATGTACGTGGCCGCCTGGGCCAGGGCGTACTGCGCCTCGGGCAGGCCCACGTGGTCGAGCGCCTGCGCCGCGGCGACGGCGACCTGGAGCGCGCGCGGATCCGCGTTCCCGACGTCCTCGGAGGCGCTGATGATCAGTCGTCGGACGATGAATCGCGGGTCCTCGCCGGCCGCGATCATGGCCGCCAGCCAGTAGACGGCAGCGTCGGGGTCGTTCCCGCGGAGGCTCTTGATGAACGCGGAGACGGTGTCGTAGTGGCCGTCGCCGGCGCGGTCGTAGGCCAGGACGCGCTGCTGGGCCGCGCCCTCGACGTGGGCGAGCGCCGGGGCGAGGCGTCCGTCCTCGGCGCGCGGCGGCTCCGCCTCGGCCTCCGCGAGCGCGACCGCTCCCTCGAGCACGTTGAGCGCCTGCCGGGCGTCGCCACCGGCGATCGAGACGAGGTGCTCGAACGCGTCGTCCGCCACGGCCACGCCGCCCGCGGGGCCGAGCGCGCCGGCCAGCCCCCGCTCCCGGTCGGTCAGGGCGCGTCGGACGACCGCGCCGACCTGCTCATCTGTGAGCGGCTCCAGTCGCCAGACGCGGAGGCGCGACAGGAGGGCCGAGTTCACCTCGAAGTAGGGGTTCTCTGTGGTCGCGCCGATGAGCGTGACGGTCCCGTCCTCGACATGCGGCAGGAGCGCGTCCTGCTGGGCCTTGTTGAAGCGGTGGATCTCGTCGATGAACAGGACGGTCCGCCGGCCGCCCGCCACCAGCCGCTCCTGCGCCTCGGCGATCAGGCCGCGGACCTCGGCCACGCCGCTCATGACGGCGGAGAGGGTGGCGAACTCCGCCCCGACGGCCGCCGCAAGCAGCCGGGCCAGGCTGGTCTTGCCGGTGCCGGGCGGTCCCCAGAGCAGGAGCGATGAGAGGTGCCCGCGGGCGACCGAGCGTCGCAGCGGCCCGTGCTCGCCGACGAGATGCTCCTGCCCGACGAACTCCTCGAGCGTCCGCGGGCGCATCCGGGCGGCCAGCGGCTGGCGCTCGGGTGGCGGCCCGAACAGCGCCGGCTGACGGCCGGAGGCGGCTGGGTTCGAGCGGCGGGCGGGCATCGAGCTCAGTCTACGCGCCGGCCCGGGTCCGACCGGTGGTGTGTCCGACCGGGGGCGGGCGGCGCCCCCCGGTGGCCATCGCCGGGCTCAGAGCTTGACGGCGCCGGCCACCTCGATGACCAGGAAGAGCCCGACGAGGATCGCCACCAGGATGGCGGCCAGGATGGCGATCCGGCGGAGGTCCCGGGCGACGTAGGCGTACTCGTCGGCGAAGCGCACGGCGAGGGCGCTGCGAGGGCGGCCTCGGAGCGCCAGGGCATCGTCATCCGCTCCGCGGCTCCGCTCGCGACCCGGACGCCGGGCCGACTCGATCGCCCGCTCCTGGGCCATGATCCCGGCCTCGAGCTCGGCCGCGCGCGACTCCTCGGCCTCGGTCAGGCCGATCACCGGTCGGGGCGCCGCGACGGACGGACGGCTGGGCGGCGCGAGGCGTGTCGTGCGCTGGCCGGGGCGACGCTGGCCGGGTCGACTCGGGCCGCGGGAGCGTTTGGCCATGCTGGTGCGTGGACCTCCATCGGCTGGGCGCGGGCTGGGTCGGGGCGCGGGATCCGCGCCCGAGGT
>JAPVSP010000267.1:0-2175 GCA_047519685.1 Chloroflexota bacterium | reverse complement strand
CTCGTCCAGGCTCGGTCGAGGGCCGGCCCGGGGAAGTAGACCTGCAGCCAGCTCGTGTCCGAGTTCCGGCCGGTCACCAGCATCTTCGTCCCGGGGTCGACCTGCGCCAGCAGCTGGCCGGTGATCGGGCAGGAGAGGAGCGCGAGCTTCGCCCCGCTGATGGCCGGCTCGGTCCTGCCGAACTGGACCGCGCCCGTCGCCAGCAGGCCGCCCGCCGCGAGGATGCCGACGAGCAGCCCGGCCCCGAGGGCCGGCAGCGTCGTCCCGCCGAGGAGGCCGCCAAGCCCGGAAAGCGGGCCCCCGCCCGCGCCGGCTGCGCCTCCCCCGGCGCCGCCTCCGGCGCCTGTTCCCGGGACGCTCCCTTCCGTTGCCCCGACCTCCTGACCGTGCCCGCCCAAGGGTGCGCGGAGTGTAGCAATGCGCCACCTCGACCGGAAGGGGGTCGCACGCCCGATGTTGCGTCGCGCCACCGGACACGCGACCGGCTCCGCCGCCGAAGGTCCCAGCGCGGATTTGGGACTGGACCCCGGGCCCCGTCCGGGCCGACAATGGCCCGACGCCGACGCTGGCGTGCGGAGGCCCGGAGGGCGGCTAGCGGCCGATGCGATCGCGTCCAGGCGCAGACGGACCGGGGGCGTCGACCCTTTCGACGCGCCCGCCCGCTCGGGAGGGACCGCCGGTCATCCCGGGCAAGGTCCACGTCCCTCGCGTCCGGGGCATGCCCCGGGAGCGTCTCGACCGCGGCCTTGACGACCTCTGGCGCCACCGTCTCGCGCTCGTCGTCGCGCCAGCCGGGTCGGGCAAGACGACCCTCCTCGCCGAGTGGGCCGCGGCCGCGGCCGGTCGCGGGATCCCGGTCGCCTGGTACCGGGCGGAGAGCACGGACGGCGATCCCACGACCCTCCTCTCGTACCTCGAGGCGGCCGTCGTCGAGGGGCTGGCCCGGGGCGGGACCCTCGGTCGGGGCTGGACGAGCGTCGAGGCGGCCGCGGAGGGCCTCGAGCGCTGGCCCGGGGAGCGCCTGCTGCTGGTCATCGACGACCTGCACACCCTGGCGGGCACGCCGGCCGAGGGCACGCTCGAACGATTCCTCGACTACGCCGGCCCTCGCCTGGCCGTCGCCGCCGGGACCCGGACCCTGCCCGGCTTCAACCTCTCGCGGCGCCGGGTCTCCGCTCAGCTGCTCGAGATCGGCGGGGACGACCTCCGCTTCCGGCCGTGGGAGGTGGAGTCGCTCTTCCGCGACTTCTACGGCGAGACCCTCCGGGGCGACGAGCTGGCGCGCCTCGCCCGCCGGACCGAGGGCTGGGCCGCCGGGCTCCAGCTGTTCCACCTGGCGACCCGGGGGAAGACGTCGGCCGAGCGGCTGCGGCTCCTCGAGGGCCTGGCCGGGAGCTCGCGCCTGGTCCGCGAGTACCTCGCCCGCAACGTCCTGGACGAGCTGCCCGAGGAGCTCCGCCGGTTCCTCATCGACACCTGCGTCCTGCGCCGGCTGTCCGGGCCGCTGTGCGACCGGTTCCTCGGCCGCACGGGGAGCGCCCGGCTGCTCGACGAGCTGGAGCGTCGCCAGGTCTTCACCGTCGCCCTCGACGACGAGGGCACGTACCGCTACCACGAGGTCCTCCGCGGGCATCTCGAGGGCGTCCTCGTCGAGGAACGGGGGGAGGCCGCGGCCCGCGCGAGCTCGGCCCGGGCGGCCGCGGTCCTCGAGGAGGAGGGCGCCACGGCCGAGGCGCTGGGGGCCTACTGCCGGGCGGAGTCCTGGGCGGACGTCTCGCGGGTCCTGGGGACCGGCGGCGACCGACTCGCCGCGGGTGGCGGCAGCTGGCTCGATGCCGTCCCGGCAGCCCTGCTCGCCCACGACCCCTGGCTGATGCTCGCGACGGCCCGGCGGCTCCGCTCGGATGGCCAGTGGCGCCAGGCGCTGGAGACCTACGGGCGGGCCGAGGCGTCGTTCGCGGGCGCCGAGGCGGCCGCCGCCTGCCGGCGCGAGCGGCTCGCCCTGGCGGCATTCCTGGACCCGATCCCCCGTCCGGGGACGGACTGGACGGGGCATCTGCGGAGCGCGATCGGCCGCGATCCCCTCGGCCGCCGGACGCCGTCCGTGGGGACCGGCGGGCATGCCGGCGAGGCGGGCAGGGACGGGAGCGGCGAGGTCCTCGCGAGCGGCCTCGG
>JAPVSP010000266.1:0-18816 GCA_047519685.1 Chloroflexota bacterium | reverse complement strand
GGGCCCGACGGCGTGGTGCGGGAAGCCGTCGAGAGCGAGGAGGACGACCCTGAGCTGGACCCGAAGCGCGGGCGACGTCGCGTCCCCTGAGTACTCGCTCAGTCACCGACCGGGAATGCCCGGACGTGCGTCGGGTCGATCAGGATGGAGACCTTCGCGCCCTGCTCGATCCGCGCTGCCTGCCGGCTCGGGAGGTCCGCATAGACGCGAGCGGTCTCGCCCTCGACCTCCGTCATCAGGTAGACCCGGGTGGTCGAGCCCTGGAAGATCTTCATCTCCACCATCGCGGGCTGGCCGGCCTCGCCGGGTCCGGCCAGATGGACATCCTCCGGCCGGAAGAACGCGATCGCCCGTCCGTCGGCGCCGGCTGGAGCGACGATGGAGAACGCCTCACCCAGGCCGATCCGCCCGTCACGGACCGGCAGCTCGAGGGCATTGCGACTGCCGACGAAGGTCGCGCTGAAGTTGGTCGTCGGCTCCTCGTACAGCTCCGAGGGCGCCGCGATCTGCTCGACCCGTCCGCGGTTCATCACCACGACGCGGTCCGCGATGGCCATCGCCTCTGACTGATCGTGGGTGACGTAGATCGCCGTCGTCTTGACCCGCTGCTGGACCCGCCGGATCTCGTCCCGGAGCCGGGTCCGGACGAGTGCGTCGAGCGCCGACAGTGGCTCGTCGAGCAGGAGCACGTCCGGCGCCGGCGCCAGGGCGCGACCGAGGGCAGCCCGCTGCGCCTGCCCGCCGGAGATCTGGTTCGGATAGCGGTCGGCCTGCGGGACGAGCCGGACGAGTTCGAGCAGCTCGTCGACACGGGATCTGATCTCCGCCGACAGGCGCTTCCGGACAGTGAGCGGGAACGCGATGTTCTGGCGCACGGTCATGTTCGGGAAGAGCGCGTAGCTCTGGAAGACCATGCCGATCGGTCGTTCGCGGCTCGGGACACCCGTCACGTCGCGGCCGCCGATCGAGATGACGCCGCCGTCGGGCCGCTCGAGTCCCGCGACGGAGCGGAGCAGGGTGGTCTTGCCACAACCCGATGGACCGAGCAGGGCGATGAGCTCGCCGGGCTGGACGGCGATCGAGACGTCGTCGAGCGCCTTGACCGACCCGAAGGTCTTGGTCACGTGCTGCAGGTCGACGCCGCTGCTCATGCCTGCTTCCTCTCCTCCATCGCACCGGCACCGGGCAGGAGGCGCACGGTCTGACCACGGTTGAAGTAGACGACGATCGCCGACAGGATGAACAGCACGAGGAAGCTGAGCACGGTCACGACGGCCAGCTTGTTGAAGGAGCCCGACTCGCCCGTGTACGAGCGGATCGCCTCGGCGCTCCAGATCGGCACCGTGTAGACGCCCCGGGCGATCGTCTGCACCATCGCGAATTCGCCGAAGCTCGTCGCGAACGCGAGCAGCCCGCCCGTGACGATGCCGGTCCGGATGTTCGGGATGATGACCCGCCGGACGATCTGGAACGGGCTGGCGCCGCAGGTCTCGGCAGCCTCCGAGAGTCGTTCGACGCCGGCCGCCGCCATCGCGCCGTCGACTGCCCAGTAGAGGAAGGGGAACGCGATCGCCGTGTGCCCGAGCACGAGAAGCGGGAACGTGCCCTGCAGCCCGGGCGCGACGATCCCGGAGAACTGGAGCAGGCCGAACCCGATGACGAGGTAGGGGAGCGCGAAGGGGATCGCGGCGCTCAGCTCGACGACGGTCCGGATGCGCGGGTTGCGGACCCGGGACCAGTACGCCGCGGGCACGACGAGGGCGATGTCCAGGACGGCGGTGAGCGTGGCCAGGACCAGGGTCGTCCCGAACGCCCCGACCACGGTCGAGTCGCTCAGGGTCGCCGTCCACCAGTCGAGCGTGTAGCCGTCCGGCAGGACATGCGCGGTCCAGCGGGTGGCGAGCGAGTAGAGCACCACGGCCACGCCCGGCAAGGTGATGTAGACGAACACGACCAGGAACAGGATGAGCTGGCCGGCGCTGCGGAACGGGCCGCGAGCCGCCCGGGGCGGAGCAGCGGCCGCGCCGAGCGCGGGCGAGGCGGTCACTGGAACCACCGCAGGCCACGCCGCAGCAGCCGCCGGTATGTCAGGAGTGACACCGTCGCGATCGCCATGAGGACCACCGACAGGATCCCGGCACGGCCGGCGCCGGTGATGATGTCCGACTGAAGCGCGGTCCCGATCTGGAGCGTGATGAGGTGGACCGCGGTGCCGCCCGACTGTCCGGCCAGGCCGTAGGCGATGCCGTAGATCCCGATGCTCCAGGTGAAGATGAGGATCCAGCCACCGGCAAGGAACGGCGTCAGGACCGGCAGGCCGATCAACCGCCAGAACTGCCAGCGGGTCGCCGAGGCCGTCTGCGCCGCCTCCCACCAGTCGTCCTGCAGGATGCCCATCGCCGGGATCGTCAGCAGGACGAACAGGGGGACGTTCGTGTACTCGTAGGCCAGCAGCAGGGCGATGAACGAGCTCGAGCGGGGCGGCAGGAAGTCGAGCCCGAGACCCTGGATCGCGAGGGTGACCATGCCGACCGCGCCGAGGGTGGCCAGGTAGGCGAAGGCGAGGCCGATCCCGCCGAAGTTGGCGGCGACATTCAACAGGCCCAGCCAGAACGCCCGTCGTCCGGCGAGCATCCGGCTGATGATCCAGGCGACGGGAGCGCCGACCAGGAGCGTGACGGTGGCCGAAGCGAGCCCGAGCTCGAGGCTGGTCACGATGGCGTCCTGGTTGGCCCTCTGGCCGAGGATCTTCGCCCAGAGGTCGAGCGTCAGCCCCTGGTCACCGGCGAAGGACTGGGCGACGAGTATCGCCGCAGGCCCCACGAGGCAGACCAGGATGAGCGCGATGAGTGGGAGCGCAGGGCCCCAGGTCGACAGGAAGCGGCCGGCGATCACCCGAGGGGACGACCGGGTCGTCCGCCCTGCGGACGACCCGGTCGCGGTCGCGGTCATGGCCGATCCGAGCGGGTGCGATCAGCCGCCCGCGCCGACCTGGTTCTGCCAGATGTCGGCGATCTTGGCGATGTCGATCTGGGTGGTGTCGACCTTCTGGACCGCCTTGTACTGGTCATTCGGGAGCCAGCCGGAGGTCGCGTCGGCCGGCAGCTGGAGGTTGCCCAGGACGTAGCGGATGGGTCGGGCGCCGAACTTCGCGAAGTCCGCCTGGCCCTGGTCCGAGAGGACCCAGTCGACGAAGAGCTTGGCGAAGTCCATGTGGCCCGTGTCGTACTTGTTGATGATCAGCGCCGAGGGCGCGTAGATCGACCCGTCGGTCGGGATGACGACCTGCGCGCCGACGTTCTTCGCCTTCATCTGGTTCGCCAGCGCGATCAGGTTGAAGTCGTACTTGATCTGGATCGGAACCTCGCCTTTCTCGAACGAGTCGGCGTTGCCCTCGGACGAGGCGAGGTTCTTGATGAGGTCCTTGGCGTAGGCGATGCCCTTGGTGTAGTCCGTCAGGGTGCCACCGACCGCCAGGTTCATCGCGACGAACGACATCGTCGCGGTCCCGGAGCTACCCGGTTTGCCGAAGCCGACGAGGTTCTTGTAGTCGGTCTTGGCGAGGTCCGCCCACGTCGTCGGGACGGCGATGTTCTTCGACTTGAGGTAGTCCGTGTTCACCACGAAGCCGGGGACACCCACGAACGTGGCGATCCAGCCGCCGTTCTTGCCCTTCGTCGTGGCATCGAGGTACTGCGCGTTCGGGGGCAGGTAATTGGGCAGGACGCCCTTCTGCTCGGCCTGAGCGGCGAACAGGATGCCGATGTCGGCGACGATGGCCTTGGGCGCGTTCTTCTCCGCGTCGAACGCCGTGATCTCATCGGCGGACGACATGTCCTCGCCGAGCGAGCGCTTCGCGTTGCAGGCGGTCCAGCCGTTCTTGGCGCAGAAGTCCTTGATCGACTGGCCATAGTTGGCCCAGTCGTCCGGCATCCCGTAGGTGGCATAGGTCTTCGACTGGTCAGCTGCCTTGCCGGCGTCCGGCGACGCCGTCCAGTCCCCTCCGCCGGCGCTGCTGCAGGCCGAGGCGACGAGCATCGCCACCGCGGCCAGCGACGTGACACGCGCGAACCGACGATCCACGCTTTCCTCCTCATCCTCCCGGCCGAACGAGGGGGCCGGGCATGCGCTGCACGATAGGTCCGCCCGGGGTCGATGTCCAGACGGCTGCGGCCCTTCCGGAGGCTCCGCGGCGGCGGTCACCGAGCCTTCGACGCTCGCGCAACGCGGACGCAGCCACGGCCCTGCATCGCCGCTCGAGCCGGGTCCCCTTCGGTGTCCCATCCTGTGCTATCGTCTACTTGTATGGACAAGTTGTCGGGCCCGGATCGCCCACTCCGGCTCAGCCGCCTCGGCCCGTTGCCGCTCCATCACCAGATCTCGGAGGAGCTCCGCGGCCGCATCTCGTCTGGCGGGCTGCGGGCGGGAGCGCCACTCCCGTCCGAGGCGGAGCTCATGGCGCGCTTCGGAGTCTCGCGCGGGACGGTGCGCCAGGCTCTCGCGACGCTGCAGGCCGATGGGCTCATCGCCGTTCGCCGCGGGACCCCGGCGATCGTCCGCGGGCCGCGGCTCACACAGCCGTTCAGCGAGCTCCTCAGCTTCTCCGCCTGGATCAGCTCCCTCCGCATGCGACCGTCCGGCCGGGTCGTCGAGTTCGCACCCCGTCGGGCCGACGTCGAGTCGGCAGCCGCCCTGGACCTGCCGCCAGGGGCGACCGTCTACCACCTCGTGCGTGTCCGATATGCCGACGACGAGCCGCTGATGATCGAGCGGACGACGTTCCCGGCCGAAGTGGGCAAGGTCGTCGCCTCGATCGATCTGGATCGCGACTCCATCTACGCGGCGCTCGCCGAGCGCGGGATCGTGTTCGAGTCGGCGCGCCAGGACATCGACGCCGTGGCCGCGTCGGCAGCCGACGGACGCCTTCTCCGCGTCGCCTCACGGACGCCGCTCCTGCGCGTTCGCCGCCACTCGTACTCGCTGGAGGGTCGTCCGCTCGAATCCTCCGAGGATCGCTACCTGGCCGAGCGGGTCACGCTCACCATCGACAACACTGCGAGACGACCGGCGGTGGCCCGGCGCCTCGCGACCGCGGGAGGACGCTGATGCCCTATGCCGATTCGGCCGCGACCGCGCGGGCCTGGGCGACCGAGCGCTCCGTGCAGGTCTGGGCCTGGTTCAGCGGCGACCTGGACGAGGCAGCGCTGTCCGCGCTCGGCACCGCGGCCGCCTCGATCCGCGCCGACGGGGGCCGGCTCGCGGCTGTCGCTCCGCTCGGAGTCGAGCCCACCGCAGCCGAGCGGGCGCTGGCCGATACGGTCGTCGCCGGGCCGCCGGCGCCCTCCCCATTCGGGCTGATGGCCGCGCTCGAGGCCCTCGGGATCGCCGACGTCCGGCGGCTGGGAGTGCTCGCCCGCTCGGTCGCCGCGCTCCAGGCGGGTCATTGCGCCGGTGCTGGAGCGATCATCGGGCTCGCGCCGGCTGAGCCGGCGGCTCGACGTCCGCTGCTGGTCGGCGAGCCGGACCTCATCGTCGACCCGGCGGCCCTCGGGACCCTCGATGCCGAGCGCTACGGCTCGCGCCGGGCGCACCGCGAACGAGTGCTGCTGAACCCCGGGCCGTCCGTCGTCAGCGAGCGAGTCCATCGCGCGATCGGCGGCCCCGACCTGTGCCACCGCGAGCCGGAGTACACCGAGCTCTTCGCCCGCGTGAAGTCGAAGCTGTTACGCGTCGCGGGGGTACCCGACGACTGGGCCGTGGTGCTCCTCGGGGGCAGCGGCACGGCCGCGATGGAGGCGATGAGCGGGGCGTCGGTCCGGCCGGGCCGGAAGCTACTGGTCTGCCGGAACGGCATCTACGGCGATCGGATCGCGACGATCGCCGAGCGGTTGGGGATCCCCGTCGTGTCCATCCGCGCGCCCCATACCGCGCCGATCGACCCCGCCGAGGTGGCCGCCGCGGTCGACGCGGACCCCAGCATCGACGCCGTCGCGGTCATCCACCACGAGACCACCACCGGGCTCCTCAACCCGGTCCAGGAGATCGCCGCCGAGGCATACCGGCGAGGCGTGGTCACGATCGTCGACGCGATCAGCTCGTTCGGCTCGGAGCGACTCGACCTCGCGGGCGGCGGGATCGACGTCCTGGCCGGCACCGCCAACAAGAACCTGCACGGGCTGCCGGGCGTGGCCTTCCTGCTCTTGAGCCCACGCGGCCAGGCACGGGCGAACGACGTGCCCCCGCGCTCGCTGTACTTCGACGTTCCGAACTACCTTCGCGCGCAGGCGAAGTCGACGGTCCCCTTCACGCCGGCGATCCCGGCGATCTACGGGCTCGAGGCGGCGCTGGACGAGCTGGCGGACGAGGGGCTCGAGCACCGGATCGAGCACTACCGCGCGCGGATGGCCTATCTCGACCGCGAGTTCGCGCGCCTCGGCCTCGAGCCGATCGTCCCGTCGGATCAACGGTCGGGCTCGGTCCGCAGCCTGCCGCTGCCGGCAGGTGTCCGATACGACGACCTTCACGACGCCGTCAAGGCCGATGGCTTCGTCATCTACGCCGGCCTGGGCGAGGCCGCCGCCACCAACTTCCGCGTCTGTGCGCTCGGCGCGCTCGAGGTCGGCGCGCTCGAGGGCTTCGTGGACTCGCTCGAGCGGGCCATCGCCGCGTCCCAGACCGCTGCAGCCGCCGCCACCTAGCCCGGACGAGAGGAGATCAGCCATGGCCACCGTCGTCGAACCCGCGTCGGGCGTCACCGGGACCGCGCCGCACACCGAGGGCGCCATGTCGGCCCGGTTCGTCTACCAGCGCGAGTACCGCGGCCCGATCCAGGCCGTCATCCTCGACTGGGCCGGCACGACCCAGGACTTCGGCGTCTTCGCGCCGGCCGTCGTGTTCGTCGACGTGTTCGACAGGTGGGGCGTGCCGATCACCATGGATGAGGCCCGTGCGCCGATGGGCCTCTTCAAGCTCGACCACATCCGGGCCATCACGAAGATGCCGGCCGTGGCGAAGCGCTGGCGCGAGGCGAAGGGCCGCGACGTGACCGAGGACGACGTCCGCGCCATGTTCGCCGACTTCCAGCCGCTGCAGATCGCGGCGATGGAGCGCTACGCGCAGCTCATCCCCGGCACAGCCGAGGTCGTGGACGAGATGAAGCGACGCGGCTACAAGATCGGCTCGACGACGGGCTTCATGCGCGCCGCAGCGGACATCGCGCTCCGCGAGGCCGCGAAGCAGGGCTACGTTCCCGATTCGACCGTCTGCGCGGACGAGGTGCCGGCGGGCCGGCCCGAGCCATGGATGGTCCTGCGCAACCTCGAGAACCTGCGCGTCTACCCGCCGGCCGCCGCGGTCAAGATCGGCGACACGAAGATCGACATCGACGAGGGGCTCAACGCCGGCTGCTGGACCATCGGGCTCTCGGCGGCCGGGAACTACGTCGCGCTGTCTCGCGACGAGTTCCTCGCCCTGCCCCACGACCAGCGGCGCGAGCTCGTCCTCAAGTCCGACGACATGCTTCGCCGCCAGGGGGCGCACTACGTCGTCGAGACGATCGCCGACGTCATGCCGTGCCTCGACGACATCGAGGCGCGACTCCGGCGAGGCGAACGGCCCTAGCGAGCGGACGGTCGGAAGGTCCGGCGCGGCCGAAGGAGGCATGCCATGACGGCGTCCCGGAGGCCGGCCCGGCCGGCCGCGATCGCGCAGCTCGCCGAGGGCGACTCGAACCAGACCCCGCGCCGGGCGACCTGGCAGGCCGCCAATCTCGATCAAGAGACGCGGGCGCTGCTCGAGGAGGACGCCCGCTACTTCCTCCACCAGTCGCTCTCGACGCCCTGCCTGAACGCGCTCGAGGAGGCCGACGGCATCTGGATCCAGGACCTCCAGGGCCGCCGATACATGGACTTCCACGGGAACTCGGTCCAGCAGGTCGGGTTCCGCAACCCGCGCGTCATCGAGGCGATCAAGCGTCAACTCGACACGCTCCCGTTCTCGACACGCCGCTACACGAACCGGCCCGCCGTCGACCTGGCGAGGAAGCTCGCCTCGCTCGCGCCGGGCGACCTGAACCGGGTGTTGTTCACGACTGGCGGGGCATCGGCGAACTCTGCGGCCCTCCAGCTCGCCCGGGTCGCGACGGGCCGGCACAAGACGATCTCGATGTGGGACGCGTTCCATGGCGGGACGCTTGATACGGTCTCGATCGGCGGCGAGGCCCAGTTCCGCTCCGGCATCGGGCCGCTGCTGTCCGGTACGGAGCACGTGCCACCACCCGAGCCGTACCGCTGCCCGTTCCGCTGCCTTGACCGAGCCGGCGCCTGCGACCTCTCATGCGCCGACTACGTCGAGTATGTCCTCGAGAAGGAGGGCGACGTCGCCGCGGTGGTCGCGGAATCGGTCCGCAACGCGCCATACATCCCGTCGCCCGACTACTGGAAGGCGGTCCGTGCAGCGTGCGATCGGCACGGTGCGCTGCTGATCCTCGACGAGATCCCTCACGCCCTGGGCCGGACCGGGACGTTCTTCACCTGCGAGAACTTCGGCGTCGTGCCGGACATCCTGGTCATCGGCAAGGGGCTGGGCGGCGGGGTCATGCCGATGGCGGCGCTCATCGCCCGCGACGGGCTGAACGTGGCGGCCGACCGCGCGCTCGGCCACTACACGCACGAGAAGAACCCGGTCTCCTGCGCGGCCGCCCTCGCGGTCATCGAGGAGATCGAGGAGCGCGGCCTCGTCGGGTGGGCGCGCGAGCTCGGCACCTACACGCTCGACCGGCTCCGCGAGCTGATGGCGCGCCACGCGCTCGTCGGCGATGTCCGAGGTCTCGGCCTCCTGCTCGGGGTCGAGCTCGTTCGCGATCGGCGGACCCGCGAGCGGGCGATCGAGGAGACGGAGGCGGCCATGTATGCCGCCCTCTCGCGTGGGCTGAACTTCAAGACGACGATGGGCAACGTCATCAACCTGTCGCCGCCGCTGACGATCACCCGCGAGGAGATGGACCGGGCGCTCGCGATCCTGGAGGCCGCGATCGCCGATGTCGAGACCGAGTTCGGCTACGTGGCCTGAGGCGCTCAGGCGCCGGCGTGAGCCGAGGCCTGCGGCTTCGGCCGGAAGACGCCGTAGAGGAGCCCCCCGCCGAGCCCGCCGACCGCCGTGAGGGCGAGCACGAGACCCGCGGTCTGCAGCTGCTGGTTCCAGTAGAACGCCGTGAACGTCCCGACGTCCGTCACCCCGTTGGCGGTGAGCCCGGCGCCCCGGCCGTCCGCGAGATAGCGCCGATAGACGCAGTCCGCGCCCTGCGTGCACTGGATGCGCCCGCCCGCGGAGGCGTCGCGGTACCCATCGTCGGCGGCGAAGAACAGGCCCTTCACGCCGAGCAGCAGGACGGCGTACACGACACCGGTGAGCAGGCCGGCCCAGACCGCGTTGAGGAGGATCCGGGGCCAGGGCCCGGCGCGCCGATCCGAACGCTGGTTCGCGTAGTAGCCGAGCAACAGCCCGGATGGGAACGCCAGCAGCCAGTAGACCGGCTCGATCGGGATGACCAGCAGGAAGCTGACCGCCACCGTCAGGGCCATCCCGACCCCGACCCAGCCCGCGACGATCGCGCCGCGGTCGACGACCCTCGTCACGAGGCCGCCCCGACCTCCGAGCGGCCCACCCCCCGCCGCGCGCCGCCGGCGAGGGCGGCCCGGCCGAGGTAGCGCGCCGAGCCCCCGAGCTCGTCCGCGATCCGCAGGAGGCGGTTGTACTTGGCGACCCGCTCCGACCGCGAGGGGGCCCCGGACTTGATCTGGCCGGTGCCCATCCCGACGACCAGGTCGGCCATCGTGGTGTCCTCGGTCTCGCCCGAGCGATGGCTGACCACCGAGGCCCAGCCGGCCCGGCCGGCCAGCTCGATCGCCTCGACCGTCTCGCTCAGCGTGCCGATCTGGTTGAGCTTGATGAGCACGGCGTTCGCCGAGCCCTCGGCGATGCCCCGGGCGATCCGCTCGGTGTTCGTGACGAACAGGTCGTCGCCCACGAGCTGGACCCGGTCGCCGAGACGCCCGGTCAGCTGGTGCCAGCCGGCCCAGTCGTCCTCGGCCAGCCCGTCCTCGATCGAGACGATCGGGTAGCGGGCGACCCAGTCGGCCCACAGGTCGACGAGCTCATCGGATCCGAGCGTCCGGCCCTCCTTCGCCAGGGCATAGCGCACGGGAGCGCCCTCGCCCTCGCCCTTCTCGACGAGCTCGCTCGTCGCCGGATCGAGCGCGATCGCCACCTGCTCGCCCGGGCGGTAGCCCGCCCGCTCGATCGCCCGAAGGATCACCTCGACGGCGGCCTGGTTCGATGGCAGCGAGGGCGCGAAGCCGCCCTCGTCGCCCTGGCCGGTCGCATAGCCGCCCTCGTGGAGGATCGCCCGGAGGGCGTGGAACACCTCGGCGCCGGCGCGGAGCGCATCCGCGAAGGTGTCGACGCCGACCGGCATGACCATGAACTCCTGGAAGTCGGTGGAGTCCTGGGCGTGCCGGCCGCCGTTGAGGATGTTGAACATGGGGACCGGCAGGATCCGCGCCCCGACGCCGCCCAGGTAGCGGTACAGCGGCAGGTCCGCCGATGCCGCCGCCGCGTGGGCCGCGGCGAGCGAGACCCCGAGGAGGGCGTTGGCCCCCAGGCGGCCCTTGTTCGGCGTGCCGTCGAGCTCGACGAGCCTCGAGTCCAGGCCGGCCTGGTCGGCGGCATCGAGACCGACGACCGCCGGCCCGATCTGCTCGACGACGTTCCGGACGGCCGTCAGGACACCCTTGCCGCCGTAGCGCGACCGATCGCCGTCACGGAGCTCGACCGCCTCGTGAACGCCGGTCGACGCGCCCGACGGCACGGCCGCGCGCCCGACGGAGCCGTCGGCGAGGACCACGTCGACCTCGACGGTGGGGTTGCCACGCGAGTCGAGGATCTCCCGAGCGTCGATGAGCTCGATCACGCTGTTCACGAGCCGACCCCTTCCTTCGAGCCGGCGCCGGCCGGCTCGGCCGGACGGTCCTGCAGGATGGCGATGCCCGGCAGCTCGCGGCCCTCGAGGAACTCGAGCGACGCGCCACCGCCGGTGCTGATGTGGGTCATCTTCGAGGCGAGCCCCTGCTGCTCGAGCGCGGCGACCGAGTCCCCGCCGCCGACGACGACCGTGGCCCCGGCCTCGGCCTTGGCCGCGAGCACGCGGGCCATCGCCTTGGTGCCGTGGGCGAACGAGGGGATCTCGAACACGCCCAGCGGGCCGTTCCAGACGACGGTCCGCGCCGGCTCGAGCGCCTCGGCCATCCGCTCCTGGCTCGCCTTCCCGACGTCCACGATGTGCCACGAGGCCGGCACCTTGTCGACGGAGACCGTCTTGTACTCGGTCCCGCGGGTGACCTCCTTGGCGATGACGACGTCGCTCGGGAGGACGAACGGGATGCCCTTCGCCTCGGCGGTCGCCAGGATCCGCCTCGCGTCCTCGACCCGTTCGTGCTCGGCGAGGCTCTTGCCGACGGCCTTGCCCTGGGCCAGGAGGAACGTGTTGGCCATCCCGCCGCCGACCACGAGCAGGTCCACTTTCTCGAGCAGGTTCTCCATGACCTTGATCTTGTCGGAGACCTTCGCCCCGCCGAGGACCGCCGCGAACGGGCGCTCCGGGTCCTCGAGGAGCTTCGAGAGCATGGCGATCTCGCGTTCCATGAGCAGCCCGGCGTAGGCCGGCAGCAGCCTGGCCACGCCCACGGTCGAGGCATGAGCGCGATGGGCCGTGCCGAACGCGTCGTTCACGTAGACGTCGGCGTACGACGCGAGGGCCGCCGCGAACCTGGGATCGTTCTTCTCCTCCTCCGCGTGGAAGCGGAGGTTCTCGAGCAGCAGCACCTCGCCCGGGCGGAGCCGGCGCAGGGCGTCCTCGGTGCCGACGCCGAGGGCGTCGCCGGTGACGGGGACGGTGCGGCCGAGGAGCTGGCCCAGCCGCTCGGCGACCGGCCGGAGGCGGAGGCCGTCCTGGACCTTGCCGTCGGGCCGGCCGAGATGGCTGGCGAGGATGACCCGGGCGTTCTGCCCGAGCAGGTGGCGGATGGTCGGGAGGGCGGCGCGGATCCGCGAGTCGTCGGTGACCTTGCCGTCCTCGAGGGGCACGTTGAAGTCGACGCGGACGAAGACGCGCTTGCCCGACGCGTCGAGGTCCCGGATCGTGAGCTTGTCCATGGTGGTCCTTCGGGGCGTGCGGGGCGGGGCGGTCCGAGCGCACGATGCGGCCGGGCCGGGGACGCCGATCGACTAGGCGCCGGCTGCCGCGGGCAGCCGCGTGGCGACGAGCTGGACGAGGTCGGCGACCCGGCAGCTGTAGCCCCATTCGTTGTCGTACCAGGCGATGACCTTGACCATGCTTCCGCCGATGACCATCGTCGAGGCGCTGTCGACGATCGACGAGCGGCTGTCGCCCCGGAAGTCGGACGACACGAGCGGCTCGTCCGAGACCCCCAGGATGCCCTTCAGCGGGCCCTCGGCGGCGGCCCGGAACGCGGCGTTCAGCTCCTCGACGCTCGTCTCCCGCCGCACGTCGGCGGTGAAGTCGACGACGCTGACGGTCGGCGTCGGGACGCGCAGGCTGAAGCCGTCGAACCGGCCCTTGAGGTCCGGGATCACGAGGGCCAGCGCCTTCGCGGCACCGGTCGTCGTCGGGATGATGTTCTGGCCGGCGGAGCGGGCGCGGCGCGGGTCCTTGTGCGCCACGTCGAGGATGCGCTGGTCGTTCGTGTAGCTGTGGATGGTGTTCATGAGCCCGCGCTCGATGCCGAGCAGGTCGTGGACGACCTTGGCCGCCGGAGCCAGGCAGTTCGTCGTGCAGCTGGCGTTGCTGATGATGTGGTGCCGCTCGGGGTCGTAGGCGGCGTCGTTGACGCCGAGGACGATCGTCACGTCCTCGCCCTTGGCCGGCGCGCTGATGATGACCTTCCGGGCGCCGGCAGCCAGGTGGGCGCGCGCCTTGGCGGCCTCGGTGAACCGGCCGGTCGACTCCAGGACGACCTCGACGCCCAGGTCGTGCCACGGCAGCTGCGCCGGGTCGGCGATCTGGAGGCACTTGATCTCGCGGCCGTCCACGATGATCGAGTCGTCGGTATGCTCGACGGTCCCCGGATACATCCCGTACGTCGAGTCGTGCTTGAACAGGAGCGCGTTCATGCTCGTCGGGACGAGATCGTTCACGGCGACGACCTCGACATCGGGCGCGCGCTCGATCATCGCCTTCAGCGACTGGCGACCGATGCGACCGAAGCCGTTGATGCCGACGCGGACTGCCATGACCTGACCTCCTGGTGAGTGGGCTGGTTCGGGGTCTTCTGGACCCATCGCCTGGATCAGATGACGGGGGCGGTCGCCTGGTCGACGCGACCGCGCCGCCAGGTCGGGTCGCCGAGCCGCGATGACACCAGCGGCTGGGCGCCGGCGAGCGAGACGTCGGGGCCCAGGGCCGCGGGGAGGATCCGGACCCGCTCGCGCGCCGCCCGGAACGCGAATCGGCGCACCGCGTCCCGGGCCGGCTCCAGCAATCGGTCCCCCTGCCCCTCGGCGATCGACCCGCCGACGACGATCCGGTCCGGATCGAAGATGTCCGCGAAGCCGACGCAGGCGGCGGCGAACGCGGCCCTCGCCCGGTCGAGCAGGTCGGCGCAGGCCTCGTCGCCGGCCGTCTCGCCATCAGCCACGTCACGTGCGCTCAGGGCGTCGAACCCGCGCTCCGCGGCTCGCCCGGCGAGGAACGGGCTCGCGCCCTCGTGGGCGGCGGCCCGAGCCGCGCGCGCCAGCGCCGCGCCCGATGCGATCGCCTCGAGATGGCCCGTTCCGCCACAGCCGCACGGGGGCCCATCGATCTCGATCGGGATGTGCCCCAGCTCGCCCGCGGTGCCGTCCGGCCCGTGGATCAGCCGGCCTTCGCTGACGATCGCCCCGCCGATCCCGGTCGAGACGGTCAGGTAGAGGAAGTCGTCGCAGTGGCGGGCAGCGCCGAACGCGCGCTCGGCGAGCGCGGCGACGTTCGTGTCGCGGTCGAGGAAGGTCGGGAGACGCGTCGCGGTCTCGACCGCGTCGGCGAGCGGGACGTCACGGAACCGCGGGCCGAGGTTCGGCGGATCGACGACGACGCCGCGCCATGGGTCCACGGGACCGGGGGCCGAGACGCCGACGGCGGCGAGCCGCTCGACCAGGTCGGCGGGCGCAGCGGCACGGCTGCGCGCCAGCGCGTCCAGGCAGGCGCGCACGACCGCATCCGGGCCGTCGACGGAGGGGGTCTCGGCGGCGACCCGTGCGACGCGATCGCCATCGGGCAGCACGACCGCGGCCCGGACCTGGGTCGCGCCCAGATCGAGTGCCAGGACCGGTCGAGACGACAGGGGAAGACCTCGCGACTGTGGTGGGGTGTGGTCCGAGTGTAGCAAAGGGGGTCTTCCGGACCGGCTGTGCCGAACGTCCCGAAGGGCCGCGGAGCGGGCCGAGCGGAGATGGTCGCCTGCCCGGGCGGCGGTAGCCGAATGGGGTCGCGCCGCTGCCCGGCCCGACCGCGGGAAGTGCGACGACCCCCGTCCGGCGGACCGGACGGGGGTCGATCGATCGCGGAGACGGCGCTCAGCCGCCGATCTTGAACACCTTGTTGCCGCACATCGGGCAGGTGCCCTGCAGCGCCGGCTTGCCGTTCTTCATCGTGATCCGCTGTGCGTTCTGGACCTCGACCTTCCGCTTGTCCTTGACGCAGTAGGCCTCCGCCATCGTGCTCCTCCTCTGCAGCTGGCGCGGCCAGGGACGGGCGTCCCGGGTCCGCGGACTAGACGCTCGTCGACCAGAGGGACGGCCGCCAGCGGTCCGTCCCGGCGATACGCTTCTGGCGGTCGAGCTCGGCGAGGATCCGGAGGCTTTCCAGCCCCGTATCCACGCACGCCGCCTCGGCTCGATCCCGGGCCTCACCCTCGATGAAGGCACCCGTCGTGCGCTGCGCGTAGACCGCCGTGACCACGCCGGCCCGGCAGCCACCCAATCCCGCGAGGACGAGCAGCGCCGAAGCCTCCATCTCGAAGTTCAGGACGCGCTGGCGCGCCATCTCCTCGGCCAGGCCCGGGAACCGGATCGGCAGCTGGGGGATGGGCCGCCCCTGCGCCCCGAAGAACCCCGGTGCCGTCGCCGTGATCCCGACGTATGCCCGATGCCCGAGCCGCTCCGCGGCCTCGATGAGCGCGATCACCGCCTCAACGTGGGCGATGGCCGGATACCCGTCGTGGACGTAGTAGCTCGTCGTCGTCTCGAGCCGGACGGCGCCGGTCGTGATGACGAGGTCCCCGAGGTCGATCCCGGGCTGGAGCGACCCGCAGGACCCGACACGGATGAACGTCGGCCGTTCCGTGATCGCCAGCACCTCGGCAACGACGATCTCGACATTGTCCGTCCCGATCCCGGTCGAGACGATCGAGATGCGTTGACCGCGGTACGACCCGGTGACCGACGCGAACTCCCGGTGCCGGTGCTCGAGCTCGACGCTGTCGAGACGCGAGGCGATCCGGGCGGTCCGATCGGGGTCGCCGGGGAGGAGGATGTACTCGGCCAGCTGACCTGGCCCGAGCCCGATGTGGTACTGCCGTTCTCCGACGGGGAGAGCAACGCGGGGATCCGCGCTCGGCAAGACCTCGTCCCTCACTCCGATGGCGCTCCGCTGGCGCGAAACTCCGGCGAGGATAGTGCCCGCTTCTCACGAGCGTCAACCCGAGCGGACCGTGCGGGACCCGAGCTCGCCGCCCGGCCCGCCGAACGGGACGCCCGCGGCTCGCGTCGGTGGCTCGGCCAGGCCATCGAGCCGCCGGGCGATCGCTGCGTCGAGTCGGCGACGGACGAGACGCCGGCGGATGAGGCCGGCGGCCCCGGCGATGGCGACCGCGCTGAGCGCCACGAGGGGCAGACCCGCCTGTCCGACCGGGTCGCCTGGCTCCGACGAGCGGACGGCGGCGTCGGCCGGAGCCTCCACCGAGGGCGGGCTCGTCGCACCTGACGACCCGATCGTCGCCGGCAGCGAGCCCGTGGCCACGGCGAGGACGATGCCCTCCGGGTCGTCGACGACGAGCATGGCGCCGGCCGGGCCGCCCTCGACCCTTCCCGCGGCGAGCACGGCGTCCCCGGAGCGGATGGCCGCGAGCGTCAACAGCGCGGCGCCGCGGACGCCCAGCCACCCGCGGGCCGTCCCGTCGTCGAGCCACAGGCCATCGACGCCCAGCTCGGAGACGAGGCCCCCGACGCGCACCTGGCGCCCCTCGTACTCGGCCAGGCGCGCCAGGTCGATGAGCTCCGGCCCGGGGGCGACGTCCTCCGCGGGGAGCCGGGACGAGCCCGCGCCGGAGGCGGTCGGAGCGGTCGCGTCGGGCGCGGCCGAGGCCCGGGCCAGGCGCACCACGGCCACGTCGGCGGCCCGCCGGGGGACGATGGCGAACCGCCGGTCCGATGCCGTCGGGTAGGGTCGCCGGACGATGCCCGTCACCGCGACCGTCGCGCCGACGGCGATCCTGTCCCGGGGGATGGCCGCCCCCGGCAGGCCCGTCACGAGGAGGCGCTCGATCCCGCGCTCGAGCTCGGCGCGCCAGCCATCGCCGACCCGTGTCACGTGGGCGACCCGACCGACGACACGGACCAGGCGCCATTCGACGCCCTCGCCGGGCGCGGTGCCGAGATCGAGGGGTGTGGCCAGGGGTCCCTGGCCGAGGACCTCGATGTCGGTGGCTCGCAGCCGCGGCGCCCCATAGGCCGTCCCCACCCCGCCGAGGACGCGGATCCGATCGCCGATGCGGACGGTGCGCGGCCCGGGCAGCAGGGCCTCGATCGCCCCGCTCGGATCCTCGAGGACCACCCGCCGCCGGGATGCGTCGAGCAGGTCCGTGCCGACGGTGACCGTTCCCTCGACCCAGACCTCGACGCCGAGGTCCCGGAGGGCGCCGGCGATCGGGATGACGCGCGGCGCGGCCTGATCGAGCAGATCGTCTCCGGTCGGCGCGGCGGACCCGCCCGGCGTCGCAGGGCCCGCAGCCGGAGGCGGCCCGGCCAGAGGCTCGAGGTCGCCCGGGTCGCGGAGCCAGACGCGATAGCCGTCGAGGGCGCCCGACCGACTGGCCCGTTGCCCTTCGATTCCGGTGAAGCGATACCACGTGCCGCGGACGATGCCCTCCCGCACGATCCCCCGCCCCGCGTCGACCATGACCCGGGCGGGGGTCCCCTGGGCGTCGACGACATCGACGCTCAGGTCGCCGCTCGTCGCTCGGGCCGGGCTCGCGGTCACGCGGGCCACGAGGACGACGAGTCGCGCCTCGAGGGACTCGCCGAGGTCGATGGCCCGGACGGCCAGCGGCTCGGGCAGCTCCTCCTCGCCGAGCACCTGGATCGCGCCTGCCTCCGGCCGGATCTCGAGCTGGCCGTAGGAGCTCGCGAGCCGCCCAGTGACGAGCAAGCTGGCCCCGCGAGCCGGAGCCGCGACCCCGTCGGGCAGGTGCAGCACGATGGCCGCGCTGTCGTCCTGGATCGGCACGAGCGGCGGACGCCCGAGGGTGCCGGCCTCGGCCGTCACGACACCCGCGACCCGGACGACGGAGCCGAGGGGTCGCGTCCGTGCCAGGGCGATCCGGTCCGCGCCTGGCTCGGGGCTCGGCTCCGGGCTCGGGGAAGGCGCGGCGCTGGGCGAGGGGGTCGGGGCGGTCGAGGGCGCGGGGCTCGGGGAGGCGTCTGGCGACGGCGAGCCGCTGGGTGTCGGCGTCGGTTCGACGGTCGACAGCTCGCCGGGGACCGCCACCAGGACCCGGTACCCGCTCACCCCGGTCCCCGTGCTGTCGTGCTGGCCGAGCGGGCCGATCGCCGTGACGGCGCTGCCGCGGACGATGGGTCCATCCGCGTTCGCGTCGGGCGCCACGACGACCCGGAGCGAACCGCTGCCGTCGTCGACGAGAAGGCCCAGCCCGTCGGCCATCGCCGACGGCGCCTCGACCACGGTCCCGGCGATCGCGACCCGCAGGCCTTCGGCGTCCTCCCCCGCGTCACCCGTGCGCACCGGCCGCGCGATCGGCAGCGGGGCCGGGCCCAGTCCGACGGTGTCGCTGGCACGGATCCGGAGGGTCCGCTGTCCGTACCGCTCGTCGACGGTCCCCGTCGCGATCATCAGCGTCCCGGCAGGTGGGCCGCCGGGCAGGGCGACGTCGAGGTACAGCGCGATGCCGCCCGACGGGTCCTGGAGGAAGCCGCCCCGTCCGGCATCCAGCGCACCGAGACGCGTCGTGAGGACGCCCTCAACCATCGCCACGGCTCCCACCGGCATGGCCCGGGCGACGGCGATCGGGATCGGCATCGTGCCGGGCGAGGGCGAGGGCTCCGTCGAGGGCGAGGGCGACGGCCCCGTCGAGGGCGCGGGCTCCTCGCTCGGCGATGGGGCCACGCTCGGGTCAGCCGACGGCGCGGCGGCGTCGCTCGGAGCCGGTGATGCGGAGGGAGCGGCCGACCCGCCCGGCTCGGGGCTGGGAGACCCGCTCGGCTCGGGGCTGGGAGACGCGCTCGGCTCGGGGCTGGGAGACGCGCTCGGCTCGGGGCTGGGAGACGCGCTCGGCTCGGCCGAGGGCGTGGGCGGCGTCGATGGCTCGCCGCTCGGCCCGACCGTGGGCTCAGGGCTTGCCGGCCCCGAGCCGCTCGGCTCGGGGCTCGGGGACGCGCTCGGCTCGGCGGAGGGTGACGGGGGCGGTACGGGCCCCGCGGCGAGCGGCTGCGGGACGGGCGCCTGGTCCAGCGTCCAGTCGTGACTGT
>JAPVSP010000265.1:0-1622 GCA_047519685.1 Chloroflexota bacterium | reverse complement strand
GACCGGTGCCGGGCCCAGCGCCGCGACCACGAGGTCGTCGCCGAAGCGGATCGCGTTGACCGGCGTGCCGAAGCCGCCGTAGACGGCGACCCGTTCGTTGGCCGCGGGGTCCCACACCTCGACCAGGCCTGCGATCCACGTCGTGAGGATCACATGGTCGCCGTCGGCGGACGCGGTGAACGCCCCCGGGATGTCGAACGCGCCGAAGGCCGCGTCGAGGTCGAGGAGACGCCCGGTGAGGCCGTTGTATGTCGCGAGCCGCCACAGGTCCGCGACCACGAGCCGGTCGCCGCCGGTCGGCTGTGGCAGCACGGCGATGCCGCCGGGGATGATCAGGCCGCCCTTGACGAGCTGCCGGTGGGAGCCGTTCGCCGGGAGGACCCGGTCCACCCGCCCGTTGTCGGAGTTGGACACGTACAGGCGACCCTTCGCGTCGAACACCATGTTGTCGAGGCCGCGCGGCAGGGTCGTCACCGTGGTCACGGCGCCGGTCGCCGTGTCGACGCGCACGACACGCCCGGGGCCGAGGCTGGCGAACAAGCGCCCCTGGGCGTCGAATTCGACCGAGGAAGGGATGTCGCCCAGCAGGTCGGAAACGACCGCCACGGCGGCCGTGTCGACGTCGATGCGGATGACCTGCTTGAGGTTCGGGCGCGGGGCGTACAGCTTGCCGTCGGGCCCGAAGTCGAAGCCGTTGAGCTGATCGGGAAACCCTGGGGCCCCGGAGCCGCACAGGATCTTCGTCGGCGGGGCCAGCAGCGCGGGGTCGACCTCGTACAGGCAATCCCCGTTGAAGGCCTGGGCGACGAATAGCCGCCCCTGTGCGTTGAACGCGATCGGGTTGACGAACGGCGCGACCGCCTGCTTGGTCAGCTGACCCGTCGTCGAGATCCGACCGACATTCCCGCCCAGGATGTCGGTGTAGTAGATCGAGCCGTCTGGGCCGACGGCCACGTCGTCGGGCGTCCCGAGCTGGACCTCGTTGACCATCGGCCCGTAGCGCTGGAGGACGTGCCCCGTCGCGGGGTCGACCGCGACGATCTGCTGGCCCCATACGCTGGCGACGAGCAGCCGGCCCGCGTCATCGATGGCCAGCCCGTTGGCGCCGTGGATCGGCGCGCCCCTGACGATCACCTTCTCCAGCAGCGGTGGCGATGCCGCGGACGCACGCGCCGACGGCGCGAAGACCGGGAGCGGGAACGTCGCGACCAGCGCCGCGACGCACGCGATAGACAAGAGGCGACGCATGGTCTCCCCCTCCTCGGCGCCCGCCGCACCCCCGCCCCGGCACAGCGCCGTGCTTCGGCGGTCGCAGCCGAGCGCCCCGACGGACCGGTCGGACACAGACCGCCAGCGCGAGCCGGTCCCGCCAGTGGCTCGGCGCGGCCCAGGCGACTCGAAACACGGGCCGCGCGTCCCAGCCTCCCGCGCGCCCGCCACTGTGGCGCGCACGGCCACCCGCATCGAGTGCCGGAAGTCGCGAAGTCCCACCTGGCCGCCGACGGCACCCTGCCCGCTTCTCGCGAGCGCTCGACCGAGCCATGAAGCGGGAGAGTCCCAGCCGCACGTCGACCCGTGGACGCGGACGCTGGCTCAGCGACTGATCGAGCGCGGTCCCGGCG